>NZ_QCZL01000011.1:0-139939 GCF_003634395.1 Yersinia sp. IP36721 | reverse complement strand
TCTTCTGCCTGCCGAAACAGGCTTTGATATCGTCTTGCGAGTGCCCACACAGATTGTCTGATAAATTGTTAAAGAGCGTTCGTTACCCGTTCGCTTGTGGCGAATCTTACGGTAACGCGGGAGGCAGATAATACGCTTTCCCGCTGAAGTGTCAAGCTTTTCTTTTCAACTTTCGTTTTAAGAACCGGCGTTTCTGCCTGCTTAACACTTCCTGACCCGGCGAAGTTTGTTTCGTTGTTCCCGGTCAGTGGAGGCGCATTATAGGGAGTTCCTGACAGGCTGCAACCCCTAATTTCAAATAATTTTCCAACCGGCTTTTTTTTCAACGAATTGCGGCGAGAATCATCATTTTTGCTATTTTTTATACTGCATTTGCGAGAATTCACGGGCGAAACTGCTTACCTGCTGCCAATCGGTGTATTCCACTTCTTTACTGGTATCTGTTTCTCCGCCGGTCATGCGCATAATAAGTTGAATCATGACCCGATCAAACCAGCGATAGCGTGGATAACGCAGCGCTCCAGCGAAGACGCCGCAGAGTGTCGGCTGCCAAGGCGAGCTTGCCAGGAACTTACGCACATAAGAATTGGTTTGGGGCGTGCGCTTCTCCGGTTTGCGCGCCGTCAGGTTCACGGCAAAGAAAGCGCTCGGCATAGTATTCAATTGTTCCAGGTGTTGGGTGATGAACTTCGTCAGCACTTTATCGAAGTGCCCATAACGAATAGAAGCTCCGATCATGACCTGTTGGTACTGCCCGAGATCGATATTCCCTACTAATGCCAGATCCTGTACGTCACAATTGACCATCGCGGATAATTCATTAGCCATATAAGAAGAAATAGCCTGAGTTTGCCCATCACGGCTGGAGTAAAGTATCAATGCCTTCATAACTACTTTTTCCTAATTCAAAGTTACTCGCGCCAGAATGTTGGCGTAAACAGTACCAGTAGGGTGAATACTTCCAATCGACCAAACAACATGGTTATCACCAGTATCCATTTAGCTGCGGCATTCATTGAGGTGAAGTTATCTGCTACCACCCCCAAGCCCGGCCCAAGGTTATTCAGCGTCGCAGTGACGGCAGCAAAAGCAGAAAACTCATCCACACCGGTAGCAATGATCGCCAACATACTAATGATGAACACCAGTGCGTAAGCAGAGAAGAATCCCCAGACCGCTTCCAGAATACGTTCCGGTAGCGCACGACGCCCCAGTTTGATGGTGTAAACCGCGTTCGGGTGAACCAACCGCTTTAATTCTCGCGAACCCTGCAGATACAGTAAAAGGATACGAATCACTTTAAGGCCACCGCCGGTTGAACCTGCACAACCGCCGATAAAAGCGGAACATAATAGAAGGATAGGAAGGAATAGCGGCCATTTGGCAATGCTATCGGTAGTAAAGCCCGCGGTCGTGGCCATAGATACCACTTGGAAAAACGCCTGATTCAGAGTTTCCAGACCGGATTTGTACACGCTGTGCTGCCACAAAACCAAAGTACAAACGACTACCAGCGTCAGTTGTACAAAGATAAACATCCGGAATTCGGGATCGCGCCAATACACTTTCAGGCTGCGCCCGCTCAGTACGGCAAAGTGCAGGCCGAAGTTACACCCCGAGATCAGCAAGAAGATGGCAATGATAGTGTTAATCGTTGGGCTGGCGAAATAACCGATACTGGCGTCATGAGTTGAGAAACCGCCAATAGCTATAGTTGAGAAACTATGCGAAATCGCATCGAACACCGACATCCCCGCCCCCCACAGGGAAAGCGCGCAGGCAATGGTGAGGAGCACATAAATAAGCCACAGGGTTTTTGCCGTTTCCGCAATTCGCGGTCGCATTTTATTATCTTTCAACGGCCCCGGCATTTCTGCCCGATACAGCTGCATTCCCCCGACGCCCAATATGGGCAAAATCGCTACGGCCAACACGATGATTCCCATTCCCCCCAGCCATTGCAGCATTTGCCGATAGAACAGAATGGCCTTGGGTAAAGAATCCAACCCGACCAGCGTAGTAGCGCCGGTCGTTGTCAGGCCGGAAAACGATTCGAAAAAGGCATCGGTAACCGAAAGGTTGGGTCGCTCAGAAAAAAGAAACGGCAAAGCCCCGACGCTGCCCAGCACCGTCCAGAACAGAACCACAATCAAAAAGCCCTCGCGAGGCTTCAGTTCATGTTTCTGTTTACGGTTGGGAAGCCAGAGAAACAGGCCAATCACCAGGGCAACAAAGAAGGTTTGACTGAAGGCACGACCGGCACCATCACGATAGATCAACGCCACCAGTCCGGGAATAAACATAGTTCCGGAGAATAAGATGACCAGCAGACCAACAATACGGGTTATGGCACGAAAATGCATTCCGGCACGTTCCTTAGCAATTCACTTGGATGGGGATTATTGCGAAATGGGCGTCAATTGCAACGAACCACGACTCAGATCGCGTAATTTCTCCCCGACCTGACTGGCCTGAGTCGCCGGTAAAGAGAGACGGAGATTGACCTGCGCGCCATAATTACCCTGTAAAATCTGACCATCAACCTGTTGTAGCAGTGATTCCACCATCGCCAACTGCGCGTAATCACATAACAAAGTATATTCCACCTGCGGCACTTTATACTTTACTTCGATTTGTTTCAGCGCTTGCTGCACTCCGCTGCCGTAGGCTTTGACCAGCCCGCCGGTGCCCAGTTTTATGCCGCCGTAGTAGCGAACGACCACTGCGGTTATTTCACCGATATGACTCCCCATCAGCTGTGCCAGTATGGGTTTACCCGCGGTTCCCGATGGCTCGCCGTCGTCCGAAAACCCTAGCTGCTGAGAATCTGTCGGTGCGCCAGCGACAAAAGCCCAGCAATGATGCCGGGCCGTTGGGTGCTCTTCTTTTATCTGCTGAATAAATGCTTTGGCTTCATTCACTCCGTTGGTATGTGCCAGCAGAGTGATAAAACGACTTTTCTTGATTTCTTCAGTGACGCTGACGGAAGCCGCCGGAATAAGAAAAGGCTGCATTAAGCCAGATTCAGATCGCGCGTCATATTCTCAACCCGCTTTTCATGGATAACGATATTGTCTTCAATACGGATGCCGCCATAAGGTTTCATCGCATCAATACGTTCCCAATTAAAATGCTTGCTGAACTCGCCGCTACGCCAAGGTGCCAATAGTGACTCAATGAAGTAGATACCCGGCTCGATGGTTAATACCATGCGCGGTTCGAGAATTCGGGTGCAACGCAGATACGGATACTTCGACGGTGCAGCCAGATGGCTACCTGTATCATCCTGCATAAAACCAGCCGAATCATGTACCTGTAGACCTAACGGATGACCCAAGCCGTGTGGCAGGAATGGGCAGGTCAAACCTTGTTCGACCATCGCTTCTTCACTGATATCCACCACTAATTTATGGGTGCGTAACAGTTTGGCCAAACGTTGATGCATTTGCAGATGGTAATCGGTATAGCGCACGCCGCTTTTAATGGTGCCAATCAGCGCCAGTTGTTCGGCATTCAGATCTTTGATTAACGCCGCAAAATCGCTTTTGCCGTTCGCCGCATAGGTTCGGGTCAAATCTGCCGCATAGCCGTTGTATTCCGCGCCAGCATCCATCAAAAAACTGCGCATTTCGGCCGGTGGTTGATGCTGCAATTTGGTGTAATGCAGCACCGCAGCATGCTCGTTCAGCGCAACGATGTTGTCATAAGGGACATCGGTATCGCGATGACCGGTAGCCATCAGATAGGCCAGATTGATATCAAACTCGCTCATGCCAGACAGAAAAGCTTCGTGAGCGGCGCGATGCCCAACTACCGCAGTTTTTTGCGCTTCACGCATACAAGCAAGTTCATAGTCGGTTTTATACGAACGATGATAGTGGAGGTAATCCAACACCGGCTTCGGATTGATATTTTCCATCGAGATACCCAAGCCACGAGCACGCTCCTGCGCATAGCCAATATAGGCAACTCGTTGACGCTGTTGTGGTAATAAACCAGCGATATCATCCGCTTTAGTTAACGGGAATATTTCGATGGATTTGGTCCAGAAGCTATCAGGCAAAGGTTCCACGCAGTGCCAGTAATCCACCGGTGAATAGAACCATAATTTTGGCGTATTAACACCATCGACCCATAACCAGCAGTTCGGTACTTCAGTCACCGGCACCCAAGCTTTAAACTGCGCGTTTGCCTTAAACGGATAATCGCGGTCATCAAGGAAAATGCGCTGCAACTCCCCGGAATGAATCAGTAAAGCATCAAGCTGATTGCGCTCTAATACTTCACGCGTGCGTTGCTGTAGCGTGGATAAATGTTCGTTATATAAAGAAGCCAGCGTTTCCATCAAAGTACCCTTTGCCATTAGAACTTCAGGTTTTTTATCTTATCACAGTCATCGGAGCCGTGTTTTATCTACGCTTAACCGTGGGATTGCCCACTAAATCCTTAATAATCATTACTTATAGCTAGATTCGCGGGGAAAAATCTCGTGGAAATTACGTCATTATATTATCGATGACAGCAGGATATCGTTCAAACTTAGCTGCCAATGAAATAATTAACCAGCATATAAAACAACAATAAATATTATATATATCAATGTATTCACCAAACCTTTGTGATCCTTGCTGCAAAAAACCAAACTCTTATTTGCATTTATTTAACAAAAAAACCACACTTCCTGAATATCTGGTCATACCAGATCACATGCGCTTATTCAGGAGATAGATATGCTCTACCAAAGCGAAACGCTACAGCTGCACTGGCTTGAAAACGGTATT
Organism: Yersinia sp. IP36721; assembly: GCF_003634395.1. Taxonomy (NCBI): domain Bacteria; kingdom Pseudomonadati; phylum Pseudomonadota; class Gammaproteobacteria; order Enterobacterales; family Yersiniaceae; genus Yersinia; species Yersinia sp. IP36721. The sequence goes on along the minus strand of NZ_QCZL01000011.1, from coordinate 135,158 downwards.
GCCGAGTTGGTGTTCGATGCACCTGGCTCTGTCAATAAACTAGATACCAAAACCGTGGCCAGTTTAGGGGAAGCCCTAGGCGTGCTGGAAAAACAAACTGAACTCAAAGGGTTGCTGCTACGTTCCAATAAAGCAGCCTTTATTGTCGGTGCGGATATCACCGAATTTCTCTCTCTGTTTAATGCCCCGCCGGAAAAACTGCATGAATGGCTGGTTTTTGCCAACAACACCTTTAACCGACTGGAAGACTTGCCGGTTCCGACGCTGTCCGCGATCACAGGCTATGCGTTAGGCGGTGGCTGCGAGTGCGTGTTAGCCACTGATTTTCGTATCGCTTCCCCAGAGGCTCGCATCGGTTTGCCTGAAACCAAACTGGGCATCATGCCTGGCTTTGGAGGCTCCGTGCGTTTACCGCGCCTGTTGGGAGCCGATGGCGCATTAGAAATTATTGCAGCAGGTAAAGATGTTAACGCAGCCGAAGCGTTGAAAATTGGGCTGGTTGATGCCGTAGTCACTCAGGAAAAACTGATTCCGGCCGCATTGAGCATGTTGAATCAGGCAATTGCAGGCAAGTTAGACTGGCAGGCCGCTCGTCGTCCTAAGCTGGAACCGCTGAAACTGAATTCAACCGAAGCCGCCATGTGCTTCACCATCGCCAAAGGCATGGTAATGAAAGTGGCAGGCAAACATTATCCGGCGCCAATTACCGCAGTGAAGACCATTGAAGCCGCAGCCAAATTTGGTCGTGAAGAAGCACTGAAGCTGGAAACCAACAGCTTTGTGCCACTGGCTGGTTCGGATGTAGCCCGCGCATTGGTGAGTATCTTCCTCAATGACCAATACGTAAAAGGCAAAGCGAAAAAGCTGACTAAAGGCATTACTGCGCCAAAACAGGCTGCGGTATTGGGTGCAGGAATTATGGGCGGCGGCATCGCTTATCAATCTGCGCTAAAAGGCGTGCCGGTCATCATGAAAGATATCAGCGAAAAATCGCTGGATCTGGGAATGAACGAAGCAGCCAAGTTGCTGAATAAACAACTGGAACGCGGCAAGCTAGATGGTTTAAAAATGGCGAAGACGCTCGCAACCATTCACCCAACGCTGGATTATGCCGGTATTGAACGCGCGCAGATTATCGTTGAGGCAGTAGTCGAGAATCCTAAAGTTAAGGCCGCCGTTTTAAGTGAAGTGGAAGGACTTATCGGAGAAGAGACTGTCCTCGCTTCGAATACCTCGACCATTCCTATTAATGAACTGGCTAAATCACTTAAGCGGCCGGAAAACTTCTGCGGTATGCATTTCTTCAACCCGGTTCACCGGATGCCGTTGGTAGAAATTATCCGTGGCGAGAAGACTTCGGAAAAAACTATTGCGACCGTAGTGGCCTATGCCACCCAAATGGGGAAAACCCCGATTGTCGTCAATGATTGCCCTGGTTTCTTCGTTAACCGCGTATTGTTCCCGTATTTATACGGTTTCGGCATGCTGGTACGCGACGGCGTAGATTTCCGTCAGATTGATAAAGTCATGGAGAAACAGTTCGGCTGGCCGATGGGCCCTGCTTATCTTCTTGATGTGGTAGGGATTGATACCGCTCATCATGCTCAAGCCGTTATGGCGCTCGGTTTCCCTGAACGCATGGGCAAAGATTACCGCGATGCCATCGATGTACTGTTTGAAAACCAGCGTTACGGTCAGAAAAACGGTATTGGTTTCTATCGCTACACGCAGGATGCCAAAGGCAAACCGCGTAAAGAAAACGATGATGCTATCGACGGGTTGCTGGCTCCGGTCAGCCAGCCACGCCACACTCTCAGCGACGAAGAGATCATCGCCCGAGCGATGATCCCAATGATTAACGAAGTGGTGCGTTGCCTGGAAGAAGGCATTATTGCCAGCCCGGCCGAAGGGGATATGGCGCTGGTGTACGGCCTTGGTTTCCCTCCGTTCCACGGCGGCGTGTTCCGCTATCTGGACACTCTGGGCACCACTAAATATGTGGAAATGGCGCAGCGTTATGCCGATTTGGGTGCGCTTTACCACGTACCCGCCGGGCTGAGAGCCAAAGCCGAGCGTAACGAAACCTATTATCCCGTAGCGGCAACGCTGCCTGATATCTCCACTGACCAACCGGCATGAGGTCTGAAAAAATGGAAAACGTAGTCATTATTGACGCCGTCCGTACTCCGATGGGTCGCTCCAAGGGCGGCGCATTCCGTAACGTACGCGCCGAAGATCTTTCTGCCCATTTGATGCGCGCAGTGTTAAGCCGCAACCCAGCGCTGAATGCCGGTGAAATCGACGACATTTATTGGGGATGTGTGCAACAAACGCTAGAGCAAGGCTTCAACATCGCTCGTAACGCTTCTTTACTGGCAGAAATTCCACACAATGTGGCCGCAGTTACCGTTAACCGTCTGTGTGGTTCATCCATGCAGGCTCTCCATGACGGCGCGCGCGCTATTATGGTCGGTGATGCGCAAATCTGTCTGATTGGCGGCGTGGAACATATGGGTCACGTTCCAATGAATCACGGCGTTGATTTCCATCCAGGAATGGGTCGTTCAGTGGCTAAAGCAGCCGGAATGATGGGCTTAACCGCTGAAATGCTGGCAAAAATTCACCAGATTAGCCGTGAAGATCAGGATCAATTCGCCGTGCGCTCTCACCAGCGCGCTGAGGCAGCGACGCGCTCTGGCGCATTCGCCAAAGAGATTGTTCCAACCAATGGCCACGATGCCGACGGCGTATTAAAACGTTTTGATTACGATGAAGTGATTCGTCCAGAAACCAATCTCGCCAGTCTGGCTGGCCTACGTCCGGCGTTCGATCCGGTCAATGGTACGGTGACAGCGGGTTCTTCGTCAGCATTATCAGACGGCGCTTCAGCCATGCTGATTATGAGCGAATCACGCGCCAAATCGCTGGGATTAAAGCCACGCGCTCGTATTCGCTCCATGGCCGTTGTCGGCTGCGATCCGTCCATTATGGGTTACGGCCCGGTGCCAGCCAGTCAACTGGCATTGAAACGCGCAGGTTTACGCATTCAGGATATCGATTTGTTTGAACTGAACGAAGCTTTCGCCGCTCAGGCACTGTCCTGCGTGAAGGGGCTGGGTCTACGGGAAAGTATGGATGACAAAGTGAACCTGAACGGTGGCGCAATCGCTCTGGGCCATCCATTGGGCTGCTCGGGTGCAAGAATTTCCACAACCTTACTGAATTTGATGGAACGTCGCGACGCCCAGTTTGGCCTAGCGACTATGTGCATTGGTTTAGGCCAAGGCATTGCGACCGTGATTGAACGCGTTTGATTAAAACAAACTGTAGGACCCGTTAATTCGGGTCCGTACCACCGCTGTACCTGGAGTTTAGTTGCCGTATTTTCCCGCCTGTCAGGGGCGGGCTTTTTTTGTTCCGGCAAAACGGTAACCGGAACACAGCGATAAAACCGTCAGATAAAGGCGAACGCATCGCCGTAAATATGCGCTTCCTGCGCACCGCGCTCTGCACAGAAACGTTCGCGAGCTATTTTGGCCATTTCAAAACGGCCAGCAATGTAAATATCCTGCTCCGCCAATGAACCATAATCCTGCAACACTGCACTTAATACCGTGCCCGTTCTGCCACGCCATTCGTCTTCTGGCTGTTCCACCACGGGAATGACCTTCAACTGAGGGTATTTGATCGAGAGCGCTTCCAGCTCGCTTAAATCATAAAGATGCTTGGATTCACGTCCGCCCCAATAAATCGATACTTCCCGATTTGGTTTTTCAGCCAGCGCCGCCAGCAGAATGGAACGGGCATAAGAGAAACCGGTGCCGCCCGCAATCAGGATCATTGGACGCTCGCTGCCTTCGCGGAACCAAGCTTCGCCGTGTGGAATATCCACATCCAACGTTTTCTCTTTCAGAATGCGATCCATCACCGCCATCGCATACAGATTTAACTCAGATGCGCCAATATGCAGCTCGATATAAGCCTGCTCTAATGGCGTTGACGCCATAGAGAATGGGCGCTTATCACGCTCATCCATCACCACCATCAGGTATTGACCAGCGCGGAAAGAAAACGCCGATTCTGGTACCAGTTGCACTCGGTATACCGTATCGGTAATGGCCTCTACGGAGGTTACTTTACAGCTCAATGTCGTCATGCGTTCCCTCTGTCGGGTCATCAAATGCAAAACTATGGACAAAAATCACGCAATCAGCGCTCAGGCTCTTTGTCACTGAATATGGCAAGCTCATCCCAGATCGCATCTACACGCGTGCGAACCTGCTCATCCATCTTGATAGGACGGCCCCATTCACGAGGGGTTTCTGCTGGCCATTTGTTAGTGGCATCCAGCCCCATTTTCGATCCAAGACCGGAAACCGGCGAGGCGAAATCCAAATAATCTATTGGGGTATTTTCAATTAATACCGTATCGCGCGCTGGGTCCATTCGGGTGGTAATCGCCCAAATCACGTCATTCCAGTCTCTGGCATTAATATCATCATCACAAACAATAACAAATTTGGTGTACATAAACTGTCGTAAAAATGACCACACGCCCATCATTACGCGCTTAGCATGACCCGCGTATTGTTTTTTGATTGTGACAACCGCTAAGCGGTAGGAACAGCCTTCCGGTGGCAAATAGAAATCAACGATTTCCGGAAACTGTTTTTGTAAAATAGGCACAAAAACTTCATTCAGCGCCACGCCCATCACCGCTGGCTCATCCGGCGGACGGCCGGTATAAGTGGAGTGATAAATCGCGTCTCTACGCTGAGTGATATGCGTCACGGTAAACACCGGGAAGCTGTCTATTTCGTTGTAATAACCGGTATGGTCGCCATAAGGACCTTCTGGCGCAATATGACCCTGCTCAATATATCCTTCCAAAACGATTTCTGCACTTGCAGGAACTTCAAGATCGTTGGAAATACATTTAACCACTTCGGTTTTATGCCCGCGTAATAAACCGGCAAAAGCGTATTCGGATAAGGTATCGGGAACGGGAGTTACGGCAGCCAGAATAGTTGCGGGATCGGCACCCAGCGCAACCGAAACCGGGAAACGTTCACCGGGGTGCGCCTCGCACCATTCCTGATAATCCAGCGCACCGCCACGGTGGGATAACCAACGCATAATTAGCTGATTTTTACCTAACACCTGTTGGCGATAAATACCGAGATTTTGCCGTTCTTTATGTGGCCCACGAGTGATCGTTAACCCCCAGGAAACCAAAGGCGCGGCGTCTTCAGGCCAGCAATGCATCACCGGAATGCGGCTGAGATCCACATCATCACCCTGCCAGATTTGCTCCTGACAAGGGGCTGAACTCAGACGCTTGGTCGGCATATTCAGCACTTGTTTGAATTTGGGTAACTTATCGAATAAATCGCGGAATCCCTTCGGCGGATCCGGTTCTTTCAGGAAGGCTAACAGTTTACCAACATCGCGCAATGCGCTGACATCTTCTTGCCCCATGCCCATCGCAACCCGTTTGGCTGTACCAAACAAATTACAAAGCACCGGCATCTCATAGCCTTTAGGGTTCTCGAACAACAACGCGGGGCCGCCAGCACGTAAAGTACGATCGGCGATTTCTGTCATTTCCAGATAAGGGTCAATCGGCTGGGTTATGCGTTTAAGCTCCCCCCTCTGTTCCAGCAACGAGAGGAAGTCGCGTAAGTCACGGTATTTCATGATGATCATTATGGCGGCCACAGGATGGGCCATTATAGGCTGTCTTTATAGCAGTTGCTGTCTTTTTGTTAAAAATGTATACCTGCTCGCTGTAAATGTAGAATCGCCATCCTCCAATAGTATTTTTACACTAGAAATCATGGTTTGCGAGTGGGCAAAGCCATGATTCTAGTCAGGTCTTTATCTGTCACTGACGGCGACTTGTAGATATCAGGTACGCCTCAGCGCGAACAGCCAATGTGGGATCATCACTGACACGAATCCCCTGCGGCAGCACTGTTGGAATAAATACTTTTTTATCGCATTGCTGATCGGTAACTGTCTCGATAAATAACCGCCCCATATTTACCTCACGCCGTTCAGCCGGCCAGGACTGCGTCGGGTCAATCAAATTATCACCTTTCTGCGCTACGATGGCGTACAGGTCGTATTCTATAGGCCCCTTGGCTAGGCGTTGCCGCAATTCCTCTTGCAAGAAATCCGGCGACTTTGCCTTCGCCTGCTCATCGCTTAACCCCTGCCGTCCTTCCACCGGCTCCATACGCCAGCGAACCGCATACTGGGACTGATCTTTATAAGTGATAAAGGTACTCCCGCCCCAATAGGGAATTGTAGCGTAGCTGGCAGGGACGGGCTGTGATGCAACATACTGAGCTTGGCGCAAAGTATGAGGATGGGATTGGTTAAATGTGTTCAATCGCTCTGGATTGGGCTTTCCTGTTTCGGGATCTGGCGTCCTGACCTTTAAAAACTCGATAAATTCCTGCGGGGTTCGAGCAAAAAAGAAAGGGGATGAGATCATAACTAACTGCCAGCGAGAGTGCTTCGTATTAACCAGCTCAAACGCCAGTCCACGCAAGTTTTTGGCGTTATCGGCGGCCTTAGGATTCCCCCCTCCGATTGAAAATCGACCGACAACATCAGACTGCTCGTTTTTACGCAATAAATCAGCCTGTGAAAGTTCAGTCCCTTCACCGCTGGCGATAAACTTACCTGAAAAACAAAAGCCTTTAGCATGGGACGCCCGCTGTTTACTGTGTCGGCCGAATACATCATTTAGAGCGTTAACCATCTGCTCAGCGGTGATTTCTTGGGGAACTGCGCCGGAAACGCTTGGCAAGCAACCAAAAGTAATTAGACATGAGAGCAAGGAAAAACTAACTTTTCGCATCGATTTTCTCCAACCATTTCTATCTTAGCTGTAATGAATCGCGACCATCATTACTGCATATAATTTAGAAAATTCTCTCATTTCAAGCGGGCTATGTTATTTAACTAATCATTAAAAATATTAGTAAAACTTACATCCATTGGTGCTTTCAGATGCGCGATACAAACTTTCCTATTATCCAAACAGGAGCAAACCAATCCGCAGCAAGACATTGCATTCAATTGGAACTGCTCCTGGCTGAAAAAAAATTATTGGCAATAGAATGGAACCCAATCCGCTAGCGGCCGAGTATCGTGATATTCCTGCGGCTCCTCGCCGTGATGGAATACTTTAAAACCCTTATCTAGCACGCTGAAATAGCTTAGCTCGTTGCCGCTAACGTGCAGCAGACTGCCCTCGCGTAAAGCCACGACTCTCTCGCCTGGATTAACCGCGCAAAACTCAGCTAATCGCTCATCTCGCGTTTCTCCCATATGGCCACTGATATGCGCATCAATATAATGTGGATTAATTTGCAGCGGGAATAGCCCCAGCGACGGTAAAACAACGCTATTACGAACCGGCATATCATTAGTGGTACGAATACTCGGCGTAGCCACGTTACATCCTGCGCTCCAACCGACATAAGGCACATTGCGCTCGCGAACCACTCTCTGGATAGGAACGATCAGCCCTTTCTCATGCAGCATCTGATTTAGCATCCAGGTATTGCCGCCGCTGATTAAAATGCATTCCGCTTCGCCAATAGCCGCTACAGGGTCGGCGGCATGGTGAATACTGGTTACAGTGATGCCTAAGGTTTTTTCCAGTTCCTGAGCGCGTTGATCAAAATCGCTGCGGATCAATGCATAAGGGATAAGAACTGCTGAGGTAATTTTCCGGCTAGTGAGCATCACCCGAATACGATCTTTGGCATAACCAAGCAGTTCTGCGTCACCCGATACCTTGCCGTTACTCAGCAAAAACAACTCCATGACTCTCTCCTTTTACTATTCAACAGGACATATCTACATTAACTCGAGGCGACAATTCAGTTACACCGAGGATTAATAGGTTAGCCTTACTTATATCTGATTTCATATTTCAGGGTTGTGATACCTGCTGGGAAATCTGGTGTGCATGAATTAATTCACCATCACTACAAGGTATTCAATACTATTTTCAGCGGCTATATATCTGTTATCGCATTTGATATGCTGATGGATAGGATCTCGAGGCATATGAAATCATGGAATCTTGGTATTTATTATATTGTAAACGCGGACAAATCTTGCGAGCCAAAGAGCATTTAGAGCGTCAGCAAGTGGTGTGCCAAACGCCTATCGCTGCGGTCGAGAAGATTATTCGGGGCAAGCGTAAAGTGGTAGACGAGCCTTTGTTTCCCAATTATCTGTTCGTAAAATTTGATCCTGAGTGCATCCATACCACGACGATCAGCTCAACGCGGGGAGTCAGTAATTTTGTGCGTTTTGGCGCAGGGCCGGTTGTTGTCTCAGATTCGATTATTCAAGCTCTGCTCAACTATTCTCAGGAAGTGATTATCGATCCTGACACGCCTGCTTCTGGGGACAAAGTCCAGATTACTGAAGGGATTTTCGAAGGGTTACAGGCCATTTACGCAGAGCCAGACGGCGAAACGCGCTCAATGTTGCTTCTCAAAATCCTGAACAAAGAAGTTAGTCAAAGCCTGAGCAACAACCAGTTTGAGAAAATCTGATATCAATCTGAAAACATGACGAGGCAAGCGTGCTATAGCGCCTGCCTCGATATTAATGTCTAGCGCTGCATATGCTCATCATGCAGCCACTGAGCAACCTGCTTAGCGAAATAGGTTAATACCCCATCCGCGCCCGCACGTTTAAAGCATAGCAATGATTCCATTACCGCTGGTTTTTCCTGTAGCCAGCCGTTTTGAATCGCCGCCATATGCATCGCATACTCGCCAGAAACCTGATAAGCAAAGGTCGGAACGCCGAAAGTATCTTTAACACGGCGCACCACGTCCAGATACGGCATACCCGGTTTCACCATCACCATATCTGCGCCTTCCTGCAAGTCCTGCGCAATCTCTTGCAAAGCTTCGTCGCTATTGGCTGGGTCCATTTGATAGGTCTTTTTATTGCCACCTTTCAAATTGCCGCTCGAGCCAATCGCATCGCGGAATGGACCGTAGTAGCAGGAAGCATATTTTGCCGAATACGCCATGATTTGCGTATTAATCAACCCTTGAGCTTCCAGACAATCGCGAATCGCGCCAATCCGGCCATCCATCATATCGCTCGGCGCAACAATTTCAGCCCCCGCTTCCGCATGAGATAGCGCCTGACGCACCAGAATATCTTTGGTTATATCATTGATAACATAGCCATCTTCATCAATGATACCGTCCTGACCGTGGGTGGTATAAGGGTCTAATGCCACATCGGTCAACAACCCTAGCTCCGGCACTGCGTCTTTTAACGCACGTACCGCTCGCTGCACCAAACCGTCAGGATTATAAGCTTCCTCTGCGTGTAAAGATTTGAAGCTCGACTCAATGACAGGGAACAGAGAAAGCACGGGAACACCAAGTTTCGCGACAGCTTCAGCTTCCTTCACCAGCAGATCGATAGTCATCCGCGAGACGCCCGGCATAGAAGGCACGGCCTCTTGTCGGTTAGTACCTTCCATCACAAACACGGGATAAATCAGGTCATTAACCGTCAGTTGATTCTCGGCAACCAGGCGGCGACTGAAATCGTGGCGACGAACGCGGCGCATACGACGACCTGGAAAAGTACCCGGAAATGCATAGCTCATTTTTCTCTCCTAACTCAAACCAACCGGAAAACCCGGCGAGCGTTTTCAGCAGTTTTCTGTCCTAGCCATTCAGGGTCTTCTTCTCGCCAGGCAGCAACCTGCCGGACGATGTGAGGCAGAAAACAGGGTTCATTGCGACGAGATGCAGGTTTAGGATGAAGATCCCGGGGCAATAAATAAGGGGCATCAGTTTCCAACAATAAACGTTCGGCAGGAATACGTGGCAATAAGGCTCGCAGCTCAAGACCACGGCGTTCATCACATACCCAACCGGTCATACCCACTGACAAACCCAGCGACAGACAATCATCCAACTCCGAAGCCGAGCCGGTAAAGCAGTGCACGACAGCCGCGGGGAGCTTTTCCAGCCAGGGAGACAACAGATGGACAAAGCGATGATGAGCATCGCGGCAATGTAAAAATACTGGCAGTGACAGTTCGGCTGCAAGAGCCAGTTGCGCAGTAAATGCCGTCTCTTGCTCTACAGGTGTAGAAAAGTTGCGGTTAAAATCCAACCCGCACTCCCCTACAGCGACGACAGAAGGTGAAGCCGCTAGAGCATGAATTTGCTGCTCAACCGACGCGTTCCAACTACTGGCATGATGGGGATGAACGCCTGCCGTTGACCAACAGTAATCAGGGTACTGGGCCGCCAATAGTGCAGCTTCATGGCTTTCTTCTGCGCTGGTGCCGGTAATCAATAGACCAGCGACTCCTGCTTCTTTTGCTCTTTCAACCACCTGATGTCTATCTTTAGCAAACTGTGTACTGGTTAAGTTGACGCCAATATCAAACATGGTTATCCCAAAACAGAAGCCGCCCAAAGGGGCGGCTTGACTTGTAAAACTGAAGCTTAAGGTGCTTTAGGTTGGTCTTCCTCGTCCTCATCCTCTTCTTCTGTCACCGGACGACGCTGCTTACCGACATAAAAACGGGCAAAAAAGACGCCAACCTCAAACAGAAGATACATTGGAATCGCGAGTAACGTTTGTGAGAAGACATCGGGCGGGGTCAACAACATCCCCACGACAAAAGCGCCCACGAGTACATAAGGACGTTTTTTCTTCAAATCTTCGGGGCTGGTTACGCCACTCCAACACAATAAGATAATCGCGATTGGCACTTCAAAGGAAATCCCGAAGGCCATAAACAAAGCCATAACAAAGCTGAGGTAATTATTGATGTCTGTCGCAATCATCACGCCTTCCGGCGCCGTTTTCGCAAAGAAACCAAAAGCCAACGGGAAAACGATAAAGTAGGCAAATGCCATTCCCAGATAGAACAGCAGGCTGCTGGAAACCAGCAACGGTGCCATCAAGCGTCGCTCATGCTTATACAGCGCCGGTGCGATAAATGCCCACACCTGATAAAGAATCATTGGCGCGGCAACAAAAACCGACACCATCATGGTGAGTTTTATCGGCGTAAAGAATGGCGATGCGACATCGGTCGCAATCATGCTGGCACCTTGCGGTAGCTGCTTTATCAACGGCGCTGAAACTAACTGGTAGATATCATTGGAAAAATAAACCAATGCTAAAAAAACCACCAATACGGTGATTATGCAATTCAATAACCGCTTACGCAGTTCTATCAGATGACTGATAAGAGGTTGGGTATCATCAACAGCCATGTTTACCGATCGCCGCCTGGTTGGTTAAGACTAGGTTGTTTAGAAGCTGGCTCTGCATGGGATACCGGCGCGGAGTTAACCGAATTCGCCACTACCACATCAGTTTGATCCGCCGCCGCAGCGGGCGCTTTATCTTCCGAATGGCTTTCTACGTGGTGCTTTTCGAGATTAACTGGCGCTTCCGGCGCTTTCACCGGCGCAGAAGCAACTGTCGCTGACTCCGCAGGAGTCACGCCATCATGAATAGCTTCCGGATCGGTCACTAGCGGGTTATGAATGGTATGCTGCTCCAGCGCCGAATCCGGCCGGTAGGAACGCTTCAGCGATTCCGCCGCATCCTTTAACTCATCCATGGAAGCCTTTAGCTCAGGAGTCAGATTTTGCAGGCCCGCCTGTTCGGCTTTTTTCAGGCTATCCTGAAGTTCCTGCAATTTGAGTTCCTGAGACAGCTCATTTTGGACCGTAGCAGCAAGCGAACGCAATGCGCGGATCCAGCCAGCCACGGTTCTTACTGCTACCGGCAGACGTTCAGGGCCAAGTACAACCAGGCCAATGACCATTACCAGCAGCAGTTCACTAAACCCGATGTCAAACACGGTTTATACCTGCTCTTTGTTCTGACTCTTAGACTCTTCAGCTTTTACTTCTGGCTGCTTATCGGTAATAGTCTTCGTTGTAAAATCAGCGTCGTTACTGGTCTTTTCAACGTTTGTCGGAGTCTGGGTATCGTCACCAATCGCTTTTTTAAAGCCTTTGATGGAAGCACCCAAGTCAGAACCTAAAGTCCGCAGCTTGTTAGTACCAAACAGCAGAACAACAATTACGGCAATGATTAACAGTTGCCAAATACTGATACCACCCATTTCAATCACCTCTATTAACAGGGGTTATTCCAAAGATAACCGCATTATACGGCATAGTTTGTCTCTGGATACTGATCTAACTTACTACGTCTTACCTAATCTTTATACGGCAGACATTATTTGTAACGACGAGCTTTTCGAAACTGACCGCTACGAACTTGTTCGTCTCCAGCCGATAACCCACGCCAATGCTCCCGCCACCAGTAACCCGATAGAAATCTCGGTTGCACCAGACAGCTGGAAAATCGTTCCACTCACTAATAGTGTAGCGCCAACGCCGAACAAATACCGTGATTGCCCCTGACGTTGTTGCTGCCCTTGCATCTGCGTTGTGAGCTTATCTACGCTTTGCTGCAATAGTTTATGCTGCTGAAGGCTGTCGTAAACCAGTTCAGGCAACTCAGGGAATTTCTCTGCCCAGAAAGGTGCTTTTTCCTTCAATGCTCGAATAACCGCCGGAATCCCAACCTGATCTCGCAGCCAGCTTTCAAGGAAAGGTTTGGCCGTGGTCCACAGATCTAACTGCGGATAAAGCTGACGGCCTAACCCCTCAACATAGAGCAATGTTTTTTGCAGTAAAACCAACTGTGGCTGCACTTCCATATTGAAGCGGCGAGCAGTATTAAACAGATTGAGTAATACGTGCCCAAACGAGATTTCAGCCAACGGTTTTTCAAAAATGGGTTCGCAAACGGTGCGAATGGCAAATTCAAAGTCTTCGACGTTGGTATCGCGAGGAACCCAACCTGAATCAACGTGTAATTCAGCAACTCTGCGATAATCCCTATTGAAGAAAGCAATGAAATTCTCGGCCAGATAGCGCTTGTCCGCTTTATTCAATGAACCAACAATACCGCAGTCAATACCGATATAACGTGGGTTCTCAGGGTGTTCATAGCTGACAAAAATATTCCCCGGATGCATATCCGCATGGAAAAAACTGTCGCGAAACACTTGAGTGAAGAAGACCTGCACGCCGCGTTCAGCCAGTAATTTCATATTGGTGCCCTGACTTTCAAGAGCCGCAATATCAGAAACGGGAATACCATAGATACGTTCCATCACTAGCACGCTTTCCCGACAATAATCGGAGAAAATCTCTGGAACGTACAGCATCGGGCTATCTTCGAAATTACGGCGCAGCTGGATAGCATTGGCCGCTTCACGTAACAGATTCAGCTCATCCAACAGCGTTTTTTCGTACTCGCGCACCACTTCTCTCGGGCGCAGACGGCGGCCATCAGGCAACAATTTAGGTACCCAACCGGCAAGTCGATACATCAAACGGACATCAGCTTTGATAATCGGCCGTATATCTGGGCGGATCACCTTCAGCACCACTTCCTGACCATTCTCTTTTAAACGAGCCGTATGTACCTGAGCAATAGAGGCCGATGCCAGAGCTTCCTGTTCAAAATCATCAAACCAGGTTTCCAGCGGCCCGCCCATCGCCAACTCAATGTGCTTACGCGCCAGCGCGCCATCAAATGGGGCCACGCGATCCTGTAACAAGGCCAACTGATCGGCAATAACCGGAGGAAACAGATCGCGGCGGGTCGACATCATCTGGCCAAACTTAATCCAGACGGGGCCTAGTTCCTGCAACGCTAAACGCAGACGCTCGCCCAGAGGCTTATCTTTGTGACGATTAGGAATCCAGAAGAACAGATAGCGGCCAATGCGTAATGGCAGCGTTAAACGAATCTTCGGGATTAACTCATCCAGTCCGTAACTCAAAAATACCCGAATAATCAAATACAGGCGCCGAAGTTCTCCTGGCGTCATCGTTTTGCCTCCATCTTGGCCAACCGGGCATCAAAAGCATCCACATCACGCTTAATTGCATCAACTTCTTCGTTAAACCAGACAATCTCCAACGGAGCCGGTGCCAATTTCCACTCTTCAGTTAATACTTCAGCCAGATAAGCCTGCTGCTGCTGAAAACGGCTGACTAAAAACTTACCGCCTTTACGCAATGTCTGCCCTATTGTTTCTGCTGCGATATCACCAATATAGGGCGCTAGCCATTCGGCAGGTTCCCACTCAGCGAGATCTAATAAAGCCACCAATTGTTGAACGACCTGAATGTCACCATCGACGATCAGCTCACCGCTGCGCATTAAAGGTGACAGCTGCTGGCGATCCCGAAGCTTCGATAACACTGCAATTCCGGTTTTTACCGTACAGTCCGCATTGCCTTCCCACGCGCTCACAACGTCAACCTGGGCATCGCTGAACACCAGAACCAGAGGTTGGTTCAGCTCATGCAGCTCAACACGTAATACTTTGGAAGACAAACGAGAGCGAGCCGCTTTCATACCGCGATCGCGGAATAGCAGACTATTGAGTGCAGTTTCCAGAGCCGCCGTTATCAGCGGCGTTAATAAAATCGGCTTCAGCAACATTGGTTTTAACAACATTGGTTTCAACAACATGGGCACATCCATATCAGAACTTAAACCCACGGTGTAATGCGACAATACCGCCGGTCAAGTTTGTATAGGTTACATTTTCAAAGCCGGCATCAACCATCATATCTTTTAGCGTTTCCTGATCCGGATGCATCCGAATGGATTCGGTAAGGTAGCGATAGCTGTCAGCATCATTAACAACCATTCCACCAATTTTTGGCAGAATGTGGAATGAATAGGCATCGTAGACTTTAGTCAGCGGCTCCAGCAGCGGTTTGGAGAACTCCAGAACCAACAGGCGACCACCCGGCTTAAGAACACGGAACATGGATCGCAGCGCTTTTTCTTTTTCGGTGACATTTCTCAAACCGAATGAAATCGTGATGCAATCAAAATAGTTATCAGGGAAAGGTAAAGCTTCAGCATTTGCCTGCACGTAGCTAACGTTGCCAAGAATTCCGCTATCGCGCAGTTTTTCTCGCCCCATTCGCAGCATGGATTCATTGATATCGGCCAGAACGACCAGGCCTTGCTCACCTACCAGTCGAGAGAATTTGGCCGTCAGATCGCCCGTACCACCAGCGAGATCCAGTACTCGCTGACCACGGCGAACGCCGCTACAATCAATGGTAAAACGCTTCCAGATACGATGAATACCGAATGACATCAGATCATTCATCAAATCGTATTTCGCCGCTACGGAATGAAAAACTTCTGCCACCATGCCTTCTTTTTCTTCTTTGGCTATGGTGCGAAAACCGAAATGAGTGGTTTCCTTATCCTGATCTACCATTTTCTCTGCCTGCTTTTCAGTCAATCTTTCGGAGGAGTGTACCAGAACCGAGGTGAAAGCCCCACTTCGCCCAGCGTTAGCCGGTTAGCCTGTCCGCTGATTTTCAGCGCGAACATAGCGAGTGAGACACTGCTAATTCTGATATTTCAGTGAAGTCGAATCATCTTGTAACGACGATTCAGCCTCATCGTTTGAGAGGGCTAAATCCCCCTCTGGATCGTGCTCTGCAATGGCGCGTGCAGCCAATGACGGGCTAATAGGTTTTTTCACTTCAACACCTAAGGCACGAAAACTTTCAACTTGCCCTATCAGGTTACCACGGCCTTGAGCCAGTTTGTTCATTGCCTGACGATAACTTATATGTGCCTTATCGAGGCTTTGGCCTATGGATTCCATGTCATCCACAAACAAACGCAGCTTATCGTAGAGCTTGCCAGCTCGTTCGGCGATATGTTGGGCATTCTGACTCTGGTGCTCGTAACGCCATAAATTCGTAATAGTTCGTAACGCGACCAGTAACGTTGTCGGGCTTACCAGCATGATGTTGTGCTGTAGCGCTTCGGTGATCAACTCCGGCTGCCTATCTATGGCAACCAAAAAAGCAGGCTCTACCGGGATAAACATCAGTACGTAGTCGAGCGTACGTAAACCCGGCAACTGCTGATAATCTTTACGACCCAACTGTTTGATATGGTTACGCAATGATGAAATATGCTCGTTCAAAGCCTGAGTTCGCTCGGTGTCATTATCGCTATTGAAATAGCGCTCATAAGCCACCAGCGACATTTTGGCATCAATCACCACGTCCTTACCCTGCGGTAAACGAACAATCACATCCGGCTGCATCCGGCTATTGCCTTCAAGATTGACGCTAACCTGAGTTTGGTATTCGTAACCGTCCCGAAGTCCCGAGGCTTCCAACACTCTGCCAAGCACAACCTCACCCCAGCTCCCCTGAGTTTTATTATCACCTTTGAGCGCTTTGGTCAGATTGAGAGCTTCCCGTGCCATCTGGGCATTAAGTTGCTGTAGGCTCCGGATTTCGTGAGTCAGCGTATGACGCTCACGGGCTTCCTGACCGAAACTATCCTGAACCTGACGACGGAAACCGTCCAATTGCTCGCGCAAAGGCAGGAGCAACTTATCCAGACTCTGCTTATTCTGTTCATCAGCCCTACGGCCAGTTTGTTCAAAGATGCGATTTGCCAGATTCTCGAACTGAGTGGTCAGGCGTTGTTCACTATTCATCAATAATCGCTGCTTTTCTTCAGCAGCCAGGCGCGTTTCCTCCAGACGAATGGTGACTTCACGCAGTTCGGCCTCCTGCGCACTGTTCACTTCTCTCTGGGCGCGCAGTTCCTGATTAAGTTGCTCACATTCATTACGCCAATGATTAAGCTGCTGTAGCTTCTCACTGCCAGCAGCCAGCTGGCTATGCAGGCTGCGTAATTCCAACGCATTCTCCTGCAATTGTTGCTCTTTACGCCGTTGGGTCTCCTCCTGCTGGACTAAGTCCTGTTGCGACTGTTGCAATGATTGTTCCAACAGCCGTAGTTCAGTTTCTCGCTGTGTATTACGCTGCTGGAAACGCAAACTGGCAATTAGCCAGCCCAGCAGGCCCCCCATAACACAGCCACTCAAGCCCCAAAATATACTGGTATCCACGCTGCCTCCGCCTCATTAACCCTCTGCCCGTCAAGGTAAGGGGATACTGTATGGATGTCCAGAGGGTTTTCGCCTTACATCCAAGGATGCGAAACAGTACGCAAAACTATAACTCCATGCAAAATTCGGTATTCTCGCCACCGGTAAATCGGCTAAAACAAAGTGGAACCGAATACAACCTGCAGGGAGGTCAACCCATCCAATGAGTAAGCCATTTAATTCCGAAAGCACCGGGCGCGAGGATGCCAAAGGCCCAAATCAACGCCGAAGTAATATTGGCAAACTGGAAATAACGTTGAGGCATGGCGCATATGCCAGCAACCAAAGGAACGATGGCGCGCAGCGGGCCGAAGAAGCGCCCGATAAAGGCACCAAATACGCCCCAGCGCTCAAAAAACGCGTGACCACGTACCAGTAATTGAGGATTTCGCGAAAGTGGCCACATGGTTGCCACGCGATCCTGATAATGGAAACCAATCCAATAGGAGAGCCAGTCACCGAAGAAAGCACCGGCCGCAGCCGCAGCCCAGATCGGCCAGAAGGGAATTCCGCTTTCACCGATGAGCGCCCCTAGCCCCAATAAGATAACGGTCGCAGGCAATAACAATGACAAAAAAGCCAGCGACTCACCAAAGGCAAGGAAAAAGACGATAGGTGCAGCCCAGATTTCATGTTCACGGACAAAATCCGTTATGTAGGTTATGACGTCATTGAGGGTCACATGCATCTTCCTGTTATTGATGAGATTACGAGCCAACAGCATAACCAATTCACGGCAGCTCTAACTCAACAAAAAATAAACGGCCGGTAAATGCCAGCCGTTTAAACAGGTTAACGTACAGAATTAAATATGTCAGGCATTTGCCGTGACGGAGCGCTTAGACATCTCGGCGGAACGACGAGTCCAAAGCTCACGCCATTTTCTCAAAGCGGCGATGAGGATGATTACGCCTAGCGTCATCATAATGATGGATATGATGCCGTTAAACAGGTTGTAGCCCGAAGCCGCAGAGTTAAAGTACACATGTCTGATCATCCAATAACCGGCATAATTTACGGTAACAAACAGGTAAGCCAGCGGGATAATACAGGTCAGCATATAGATACGTTTGGTAGCCAAACGCAGGATAATGGTTGCACCAATAATCAAGCCAACGGATGCCATTAACTGGTTTGATACGCCGAACAGCGCCCAAACGGAGTTGATATCACCAGAGTTCAGTAAATAGCCCCACAGCGCACAGGCGATAACGCTACAAGCCAGAGTACCCGGTAGCCAATCCGTACGTTTCAGTGGTGCCCAGATATCGCCGAGGAAATCTTGCAGCAGATAGCGTGCAACGCGGGTACCGGAGTCTACGGCGGTCAGGATAAATACGGCTTCAAACATGACAACAAACTGGAAGAAGTAGGCCGCCAGACTGCTGAACCATGGCACGCGGATAAAGATATCTGTCATACCTACGGCAAGAGTAACTGCGCCACCGGTACGACCGTAGAGATCCAGACCGATCTCCTGGCTTAGCGTTGGTAGGTTAACCACATCCATGCCCAACGCGCCCCAAGCTTCCGCAGAGGAGTTAATTGCAAAATAATCAGCGGGATGCAATGAAGTTGCAGCGATCAGCGCCATGACGCCAACCATACACTCGGCCAGCATAGCGCCAAAACCTACCGGTAAAATATCGCTCCACTTATCAATCTGTTTCGGCGTGGTGCCAGAACCGATAAATGCGTGGAAACCAGAGATTGCGCCACAGGCAATGGTAATAGAAATAAACGGCCAGACCGGGCCAGCCAGAACCGGGCCACCGCCGTGGATAAACTGAGTAACGGCAGGGAACTGAATTTCCGGGTTAATGAAAACAACGCCGATTATCAACGCGCCAAATACACCAATCTTCATAAAGCTAGACAGATAACCGCGCGGAGTTAACAGCATCCACACCGGCAAAGCGGTCGCGAAGAAGGCATACAAAGGCAGAATGATACTGACGGTATTGGCTTTCAACGTCAGCCATTCACCCAGCCAGGTTCCTTCGATATAAGGGCCCACGAAAACACAGACCATAATCGCGGCAATACCCACGTAGGAAGCGCCTCTCATGCTGCCGGTCATTCGCTCCCACAAACCTACGCAAATGGCGATAGGAATGGTCATGAATACCGCGAAAGCCCCCCAAGGGTTGCGCTCCAACGCATGCACCACAACCATAGATAAACCGGCCATAGTGATTGTGATGATGAACAACATAGCCAAACCGGTACACCAGCCGGCAATCGGCCCCAGTTCGGATTTTGCGACTTCAGAAAGAGATTTACCCTGATGTTTCATCGAGGCAAACAGCACGACGGTATCGTGGACAGCGCCACCGATGACACAGCCGATTAACAGCCACAGGAAACCCGGTAAGTAACCGTATTGCGCCGCCAGCACGGGGCCAACCAAGGGCCCCGCTGCTGCGATAGCCGCAAAGTGGCTGCCAAAGTTGACCCATTTTTTAGTAGGAACGTAATCTTTACCATCTTCGAAGGTGTGGGAAGGTGTAATTTCAGTATCATCGACCTGCAGTACTTTCCGAACAAAAAAGATACCGTATAAGCGGTAGCAGATCGTCAGAATACATACTGTGGCGATAACAAAGGTAATCGCATGTTGCATGATTATTCTCTCCAGGGAATTTATCAGGCGTTAACATACGCCTGGCCTATAAGAGAAGCGCTGAGGATCTGATTAAGCGGTCGCCAGCATGATTAAGCGGTCACAAAACGCCGCTAAGTGGCGATCGGAAAATTGAAGATATACGAAAGAAGCAAAAAGCTGACGACGGTACCGCCGCCAACAATATGATATTAATCACAAAAAATGAGTTTTATATTTAAGAGTTACTCAAGATAATACGACTGAAGTTGCTCTCTTTCAGCACGACCCAGACCGAACTCCTGCAGTAACCAGTTATCACGATTACCATAGCGGTCATTAATGCTGGTTAATGCGGTATGAAGGAATTCTTCTCTGGCTGAAAGCACGTAAGCGAACTGATTCAACGCATTATCGTGAAGCTTTTTAGCCAGTTCGCTCAACATTAATTCGCGGAACGGCGCGAGCGTCGTTTCAGTTAGCAAGTAATCCTCCAGAACCGTTGCTTCATCGGCTCCCAGCGCAAACAATACCAACCCGGAACCAACGCCAGTGCGGTCTTTTCCTACGGCACAGTGCTGCACTACGCCAGTACCTTCAGAATTACGCAATAAATGAACTAACTGTCGGTAAGCCGAGTTGTTAAAAGGCAAGCGGCGATAAAGCTCCAGCATAAATGAACGAGCATCAAACTCGGCTAGCGTTTCGTTACTGAGCTTATCCAGATTGGCGTTGACGTCGGTACTGAGAGGGTTCGCGGGGAAATGATGGTATGTGGCTCCTTGCCAAAGGATATCGGGTTTAGCCTGAACTTCATCGGCATCACGGTAATCCAGTATATGGCCAACGGCACGCTTATGCAGAAAAGTACGGTCTTTTTCACTCAACCGATCTAATGAACCGGAGCGAAACAGTAATCCTCGCTTAACTCTGCGGCCATCGGCTGCCAGGTAACCGCCAAAATCACGGAAGTTAATACCGCCATCAAGCGGAACCAGTGAGGGATGCTGTGTAAAAGGGGTAGTCATAATATCCTCTTATTATATCGTCCATTATAAGAGGTAAAACCTTACCAGATTATCAGTGGAAGGAAAGAACGGGCCACCAGAGGCAGCCCGACACGCGATTACAACAAGCGACGAGCTGCTTCAACCACGATTTTTACCGCATGACTTTCGGTTTTTTGCATAGTCTCTGCGTTAGGAATTTCTTGCTGGGTACGGTTTACGATAACACCGGCAACCATACCGGCGCGCAGGCCTTGGCTGGCGCACATAGTCAACAGCGTAGCGGATTCCATCTCATAGTTCATCACGCCCATAGCCTGCCATTCTTCCATCGAGCCACGGAAACGGCTCACTACGCGACCAGAGAAAGTATCGTAACGTTCCTGACCCGGATAGAAAGTATCGGACGAGGCGGTGACACCAATATGCGTGGTCGCGCCAATGGATTTAGCCGCTTCAACCAAGGCGGTAGTACAAGCGAAATCAGCAACCGCAGGGAACTCCATCGGTGCGAAATGCAGACTGGCACCGTCCAAACGCACTGCGCCTGTGGTTACCAGAACGTCACCGACGTTGATGTTAGGCTGAATAGCACCGGTAGTGCCGATGCGCAGGAAGGTACGTACGCCCAACTGAGCCAATTCTTCCACGGCGATAGAGGTTGACGGGCCGCCGATACCGGTTGAACAAACGATAACTGCCTTACCGTCCAATTCTGCACGCCATGAGGTAAATTCACGATGAGAAGCCAGATGTACTGGGTTATCCATTAATTTTGCAATTTTCTCAACACGTTGTGGATCACCCGGAACGATGGCCAAAGTAGCCCCTTTCAGATCGTCCTTCGTGAGGCCAAGGTGGAAAACATCGGATTTAGACATGTGAGACTCCTCTTTCATGAGAAATATTGTAGGGAGGAACAAAGAACTACTTTACTCAATATCACCGAATTATTTCGTGATAGCAGTCACTTTGATAGAAGAAATAGAATGTATAAGAACAAGTAAAGTGTGACAAAAATCACAAAATAACACCGTTCAGGTTATTTTTTGTGCTTTAAAAGCCCTAAATAAGAGTAACAGCATCCAGATTCACTCAACGGCCGAAAACAGAGTGTGTGTCAGCTCACCTTTTCACCGTTCGAGCACACATTTAATCCGTTACGACATCGCCTTTCCGCCATTAATTGCAAATATTACCTATAGTTAAATCCGGAAAACTCATTCGCTAACTTCAGGGAGACCATTATGAAGACTGACCCACTCATTACTCTCAGGCAAACAGCCGGAAAGTTCACGCCGGCCGTTAATCCGTTGGCCTCCTCCGTTATTCATACCGATAAAAAAGGCATTCAGGCCGGTGATACTACAATCCCGTCGCAGGGTGATTTGCTGCCAGCTTATCTCGCTAAACCGGCACAACATAATGGCCCTTGCCCGGTGGTGATTGTAGTGCATGAAATCTTCGGCGTGCATGAACACATTCGGGATATTTGCCGCCGCTTAGCGAAACAGGGCTATTTGGCCATCGCTCCCGAGCTGTATTTCCGCCAAGGTGATGCCAGCGAATACAATGATATGAGGCCGTTAGTCAGCCAGTTGGTCAATAAGATCCCCGACCGACAAGTATTAGTGGATTTGGATCATACGGTTAACTGGGCCTCCCGCCACGGTGGGGATATCAGTAAGTTAGCGATAACCGGTTTTTGCTGGGGAGGGCGTATCGCCTGGCTTTATGCGGCGCATAATCCTCAGTTGAAAACGGCAGTAGCCTGGTATGGGAAACTTATTGGGGATAAAAGCCTTAATAGCCCGAAACATCCCGTTGATATTGCGATCAACCTTTCCGCTCCAGTACTGGGCCTGTACGGCGGGCAGGATTCAGGAATTTCACAAGATCAGATAGAAACCATGCGTCATGCACTACGTGCCGCCAATGCCGACGCTGAAATTATTGTTTACCCGGAAGCGGGCCACGCCTTTAACGCCGATTATCGGCCTAACTACAATGCGGAAGCCGCTCAGGATGCCTGGCAGCGAATGTTGGACTGGTTTGCTCGCCACGGCGTCAATGCCCATAAACCGGTCGATGATGCCTCTTAAACGTTTCAATCCATATCTTTCACCAACATTCCCACTTCGGCATAAACCTCCCCCAGCAGCAAGGTAGGGGGAGGTTTTTATCTATCAGTCGCACAAAATTCTGCACGCATCAATTTGATACTTCCATTCTCCAATAGCGGTTTCACCGTCAGTACCTATCAGCTATAAAAAAGGGCGCTAACAAAGTTGAGAAGCGGAGATATGTGCCGAATGGGTCGGAACAGCGTGAGCCGTCGGCCCCCCTCTCGGTGCAGTCGCCCCACCAGCTTCGGGGTAACTGCATAGGCTTGCCATCAACAGCAAGGCCGCCACTGCGCCTTTGATTCAGTGATAAATAATCAGGCTTGCTCTTCACGCAGCCGCTGGGCCGCCAAGACCATGTTGGCCAGTGACTGACGGGTTTCTGGCCAACCACGAGTTTTCAGGCCACAATCCGGGTTAACCCACAGGCGTTCAGCCGGGATTCGCTGGGCCGCTTTACGTAGCAAGGCTTCAATCCATTCCACGCTAGGCACGTTCGGCGAGTGAATATCATAAACGCCGGGTCCAATCTCATTTGGATAGTCAAAGTCTTCAAATGACTCAAGCAGTTCCATATCTGAGCGGGAGGTTTCGATGGTAATCACATCCGCATCCAACGCAGCGATAGAATCCATGATGTCGTTGAACTCGCAGTAACACATATGGGTATGGATTTGAGTATCATCCTGCGCCACGGCGGCATTCAGCTTGAATGCATCCACTGCCCAGTCCAGATAGGCCTGCCATTCAGCCCGACGCAGGGGTAAACCTTCACGCAGCGCGGGTTCATCAATCTGGATAATACCGATACCGGCTTTTTCCAAATCTTCCACTTCATCACGCAGCGCCAACGCAATTTGCTTGGCGATGGTTTCACGGCTCACATCCTCCCGCGGGAATGACCAGCATAGGATAGTGACCGGCCCGGTTAACATGCCTTTCACCGGCTTGTCAGTCAGGGATTGCGCATATTGGGCCCATTCAACGGTAATCGCTTCTGGGCGGCTGATATCACCGATAATGACCGGTGGTTTTACACAGCGGGAACCGTAGCTCTGTACCCAACCGTTTTGCGTAAAGACGAAACCATCCAAATGTTCACCAAAGTATTCAACCATGTCGTTGCGTTCAGCTTCACCGTGAACCAACACATCCAGCCCCAGCCGCTCCTGCTCGGCAATCGCCTGTTTGATATGCTCGCTGATACCGGTGCGATAATTTTTGCCATCCAGGCGACCTTGTTTGAAGTCCAGACGCAAGCCACGAATTTCAGTGGTTTGCGGGAAAGACCCTATGGTGGTGGTCGGCCAGGCCGGTAAATTAAAGCGTTTACGCTGCGCTTCGGCACGCTGTGGGTACGGGTTTTGGCGCTCGCTGTCTTTCGGCGTTATAGCCGCCAGACGTTGTTCCACGTGTGGATTATGAACCCGACGAGAAGACTGACGAGCGCGAATTGGAGCGCTGTAATTCGCTAATTTTACTAGTTTTTCTTCGTCTGGCGCATTCAGCGCTTTGGTTAACAGAGACAATTCTGCACATTTTTGCAGCGCAAAAGCAAACCAGTTTTTCACTTCTGCATCCAAACGGGTTTCTTCACTGAGATCGATTGGGCTATGTAATAACGAACAAGAAGTCCCCAGCCATAGTTGACGACTGCCGACCAACGGCTGCAAACGTTCGAACCATGTGCTCAGATCGGCACGCCACACATTACGACCATTAATCACACCGAGCGACAGCAGCCAATCTTTGGGTAGTTTCTCATTCAGCGTAGCGATATCGTCTTTACCAGCCACTACGTCTACATGCAGCCCCTGAACCGGCAGAGCGCGAATAGTATCCAGATTGTGGCCGATGCTATCGAAATAGGTGGTTAGTAATAGTTTAACCTGCCCTTGTAGCGACTGGTAAGCCGGTTGGTAAGCATCCCGCCATTCTTTAGGCAGCTCCAGTACCAGCGCCGGCTCGTCGATTTGTACCCACTCGATGCCACGTTTAGCCAGCTCGGCCAAAACTTGCTGATACACCGGTAAGATATCTTTCAGTAAGGTTAAACGGTCAAATTGCTCACCTTTGACTTTACCCAGCCACAGATAGGTTATCGGGCCAAGCAGTACCGGCTTGATTTTGTGTCCGAGCGCCAGCGCTTCGTCGACTTCATCCAGCAATTGCGTCCAACCAAGCTTGAATTCCTGCCCTTGCTGGAACTCGGGCACCATGTAGTGGTAGTTGGTATTGAACCATTTGGTCATTTCTGCCGCCGCTGCCGGTTTACCGGTTGGCGCACGACCACGACCAATGCGGAATAATGTATCCAGATCGATACTCCCATCAGCATTCTGGTGGCGTGCCGGAACGTTACCCAGCAACAAACTCGTGGTTAACACATGGTCGTACCAGGCGAAATCGCCCACCGGAACCAGATCCACGCCGGCTTGCTGCTGTTGCTGCCAATGACGAGCCCGCAATTCGCGCCCCACATTGAGCAATTCTTCCTGCGTGATGTTGCCTGCCCAGTAACTTTCTTGTGCTTTTTTTAGTTCACGTTTCAGACCAACGCGTGGAAAACCCAGTGTGTGATTTAAAATTGCCATCGTCATACTCTCCATTTAGCCATCCAGATGTTTACACATCCATAATCAGCAGGTACTGTATTAACCACAAGCGCAATTTTTTCACTGTCACTGTGAAGGACTCTCATGATCGAACTGAAACACTTACGCACACTGCAAGCCCTGCGTAATACCGGATCGCTGGCTGCGGCAGCTACACAACTTCATCAAACCCAATCTGCCCTGTCACATCAGTTCAGTGATTTGGAGCAGCGTCTGGGGTTCCGTTTGTTTGTACGTAAAAGCCAGCCTCTGCGTTTCACTACTCAGGGAGAAATTCTCTTGCAGTTGGCCGAGCAAGTCTTGCCGCAAATCAAACAGGCACTGCAAACCTGCAAAGAACCCCATCAAACGGCCCTGCGGATCGCTATTGAATGCCATAGTTGTATTCAGTGGCTAACTCCAGCTTTGGACAATTTTCACCAGAACTGGCCGCAGGTCGCGATGGATTTCAAATCAGGGGTCACTTTTGATCCGCAGCCCGCGCTACAACAAGGTGAACTTGATCTGGTACTGACGTCTGACATTCTGCCCCGCAGCGGTTTGCATTACTCGCCAATGTTTGATTTTGAAGTCCGTCTGGTGCTGTCGCCGGATCATCCGCTGGCAGCGAAAGCGCGCATTGAACCAGAAGATTTAACCGATGAAACTCTGATGATTTATCCGGTTCAGCGCCAACGCCTGGATATTTGGCGTCATTTCCTACAGCCAGCAGGCGTTAGCCCCGCGCTAAAAAATGTCGATAACACCTTGTTATTGATCCAAATGGTGTCCGCACGTATGGGTATTGCCGCTTTGCCGCATTGGGTGGTGGAGAGTTTTGAACGTCAGGGTTTAGTCGTAACGAAAACACTGGGGGAAGGTCTATGGAGCCGACTGTACGCCGCTGTCCGTGACGGAGAGCAGCGCCAGCCGGTAACGGAAGCATTTATTCGTTCGGCGCGTCAGCACGCTTGCGCTCATCTACCTTTTGTAAAGAATGCGGAGCGACCCAACGCCGGTGTACCCACAGAGAGGCCATTATCACCGTCCCACCAATAATAAAGCTCGGCCAATGCGGTTTTTCCTGCCAGATAGCCAGGTTGACCAATAGGCCAGCAGGAACATGGACATTATTCATAATGCCGAGGGTGCCCGCATCAACCTGCGTGGCACCGTAGTTCCACATAAAATAACCCAGTGCGGAAGCTCCAACGCCCAGCCAAATCAAAACGCCCCACTGCAACTCGGTGGTTGGGAGTTTATTTGCGTTACCAAAGGCGAACCAAGCGACGACTGCGACCAACAAGGCTCCCAGATAAAACCAGGAAAAAGCGGTGTGCTGCGGAATCGGATGCACTTCCATCAGGCGTTTGTAGCCAACCTGTCCAATAGCAAAACAAACATTCGCCGCCTGAACTAAAGCCAATCCCAGCCAGAAATGCTCGCTCAGATGGTCATAACGAATGATAGCCGCGCCCACTACCGCTAATAAAGCACTGAGTGCATAACCCCAGCGTAGCCGCTGACCGCGGAGAAGATCATAAATCAGAGTGACATACAGCGGCGTCATCACGGTAAACAGCAGGAACTCCGGCACGCTGAGATACAAATAAGCACGGAAGCTGAACAGGTACATAATACCTAACTGAATAGCGCCAACGGCCATATACAGCGCAATCACTCTGCCCTGAATATTCTTCCAGCGAATAAACGGCAGGAAAACCACGGCGGCTAAACCAACGCGCATCAGCACGGAGAACCAGCTATCGACCTGACCCGCCAGATATTCGCCGATTAAGCTGAAAGAAAATGCCCACAAGATAGTGGTAATAACCAATAACAACACGATAGGTTAAGCTCATCGAAGAAATAAAAACCAATTGTATCGGAAGCGAGAGCTGAATTTTGCACCAACATGGTTGACGTATGCATAATTATTGTTCGATTGATTGTCTTTCGCAGATTCTGGCAACCAGAAATAAGGAATTTAAGATGAGACAAATACATTTTCTGCTGGGCGCTCTACTTCTGCCCACCGTAGTATTGGCACAAAACAGCCTGACGCCAACGCCTTTGGAGCAGCAACAGCGCGTATTAAATCAACAAAGTGAACTGCACCAACAGCAGCGAACTTTGATAAATCAACAGCAAGAACAGCGCCGCTTGCAGCAGCAATATCAATATTCGCAGGATCAGCGCCGTTTGTTACAGCCAACACCGGTGGCTCCGATTGCTCCCCCCGCCGATCCTTTCAAGCGAACGACGCCAACGGTACCGAGTATTCAGCCGGTAAAACCTGCCCAATAACGCTCAGATTCTCACGCCCATTAGTGTTAAAATCAGCGGCGTAGTTATTGCAGCCAACGCGGTAGACATCACTAAACTGGCAGCGGCCGGGCCGGTCAATGCGTTAAATTGTCGCGACATCAGATACACGTTGACTCCGGTCGCCATCGAGCCAAGCAATACCACCACCTGAGTTTCCAGCGGTGGTAAGCCCATGGCCCATGCTAGAACCCACACCGCCAATGGCTGAACGATCAGCTTCAGAAAACACATCGCACTGCTGATACGCCAGCCATCGCTGACACGGTATTCCGCCAATCCCATACCCAGTACCACCAATGACAGCGGCGGCGCAACCTGCCCCAACATACTGACCGGCTGATCGATCATCGGCGGCAATTTCCATCCTGTCAGACTGAATAAAGTGCCGGAGATAATGCCAATAATCAGCGGGTTGGTTAAAACACTGCGCGCGGTCTTGGCAAAGCCTTGCACCGTCAGCGAACCGTTACGCGCCCATTCCACCGACACCGTGACTAACGTCCATAAAATCAGACCGTTAAACACTAAAACCAACGCCACCGCTGGAATAGATTCTTCCCCCAGCATCAAAGTGGCTATGGGTAAACCCAGCATCACGTTATTGGAAAATATGCCGCCCAAAGCGAATACCGAGCCGGAAACACCGTCCAACTTGAATACCCGCCGGCCAATGATTCGCCCAAGAATAAACACCAACAGACAACTGCCGAAAAAGGCGATTAGCAGGCGCGCGTCTACCGCAGGCCGATCGGCAAAATTACTCATCATCCGGAATAGCATGGCCGGTAAAGCGAGGGAAAAAACGAAGCGCGTCAGGCCATCGGTAATGTTTGACGTCCATTTTCCGATTCTGACCAACCCATATCCCAGAACCAACAATACAAATAACGGCATAGACAACAAGATCTGATGCCAGAGGGAAAAGATAAAGGCGGGCATGAATAATATTCCTGTCGCGGGTTAGGGTCAGCCCGCCTGATAACGGAGGCTGACCTAATACCAACAGGAGTCTGACGGGTCAGCGTTCGGCAAAATCCACTGCGATCAAATCTATACGGTCGGTGCAGATACAGTCAACGCCCCAATCTAACAATACCCGCGCCCGCTCCGGCTTATTCACCGTATACACCAAAATATGCAATCCGGCGGCTTTCAATAGCGCCACGCGCTCCGCCGTCAGCTGTTTATGATTAATATGCAAAGATACGCAGTTCAGACGCCGCGTCAGCTCAAACCAGTTTTCATCCCATTCGTCCAGTAACAGCCCGCGCGGCAGTTCTGGGGCCGCTTCCTGCGCCGCTTCCAGCGCGGTAACAGAAAAAGAGGAAAGCAACGGAGGAATAGCCTGACCTTCCCACAACAACCGAGCCGCCAGCGCAACGACGCGGCCAGTGTAAGCTTCTACGCCGGTGGTGGGTTTTATTTCGATATTCGCCGCCATACCGTGCTCAGCGCAGCGCGCCGCCACTTCAGACAGCAAAGGCAGCCGCTCATCCTTAAACGCTGAGCTAAACCAATTACCGGCATCGAGTTGAACCAATTTATCCCAGGGCAAATCCCCCGCAACGCCCCAGCCGTTGCTGGTGCGCTCCAGCGTATCGTCATGGAGTAAAAATATCTGGCCGTCCTGAGAAAGTTTGGCGTCAAACTCAATCATTTTGTGGCCATGGCGCGCGCCGACGTCAATGGCCGCCAGCGTATTCTCTGGAGCCAGTGAACCACCGCCGCGATGAGCAACAATGGGAGGATAAGGCCAGTTTATATTCATCATTCCATCCGTAATCCGCTTTCGGTATCAAAAAAATGCAGCGCTTGCGCGGGCAGCGTGACATATAAGGTACTGCCCACATCTGGCATATTCTCATGGGAAAGACGAGCAATCACACCCTGTCCATCCCAGCGTCCATGAGCCAGATTATCCGCCCCTAGCAATTCCAGCGTTAGCAAGTTTAGCGCTACTCCGCCCTGCTCTAACGTACTGAGTTGAATATGCTCTGGTCGGATACCCAAGGTCAACCGCCGATCCGCCCATTCCGGTTTAGCATGCTCAAGCGGGATACAAGTTCCGTCGTTCAGTAAAAACTGCTCGCCGTTGGCGCTAACGCTGCCCGCTAACAAATTCATCGCCGGAGAACCAATAAAACTGGCGACAAACAGGCTGGCCGGCCGCTTATACACTTCGCTCGGCGTACCGATTTGTTCCGCTACGCCTTTATTCATCACAATGACCCGCTCGGCCAACGTCATAGCCTCTACCTGATCGTGAGTGACATATAAACTGGTGGTTTTTAATCGACGATGCAATTGCTGTAGCTCCAGACGCATTTGTACCCGCAGCTTGGCATCCAGATTCGACAATGGCTCATCGAAAAGAAAAACCGCAGGTTCCCGCACGATAGCTCGCCCCATCGCCACGCGCTGGCGCTGTCCGCCGGATAATTCGCGGGGTTTGCGTTGCAACAGCGGTTCCAACTCCAGGATTCGCGCCGCTTCGTCTACCCGCTGGCGTATTTGCTCTTTGCCAAATCCGCGGATTTTCAGGCCGTAAGCCATATTGTCGTAGACGCTCATATGGGGATAAAGAGCATAGTTTTGGAATACCATAGCGATACCGCGATCTTTGGGTTCCAGATTAGTCACCCGACGATTATCAATATAAATATCGCCGCTGGTGGTCGCTTCCAGCCCGGCAACCATTCGTAGCAAAGTGGATTTTCCGCAGCCGGAAGGGCCAACCATCACGATAAATTCGCCGTCGGCGACGTCTAGATCGATGGTTTTGATCACCGGCGTCACACCGTCATAGGATTTACTTACTGCCTGAAGCTTTAAACATGCCATATCAGATCACTTCTCACTGTCTACCAGACCGCGCACAAACCAGCGCTGCATCAGAAGAACCACCGCAACCGGTGGAATTAACGTCAGAATCATGGCCGCCATCACCTGATTCCATTGGGTCGGCGCGCCCGAACTGGAGATCATGCTGCGGATACCGGCTACGGCAGTGCCCATCGAGGCATCGCTGGTAATCAATATCGGCCACAGGTACTGATTCCAGCCGTAGATAAAGGTAATAACGAACAGCGCCGCCAGATTGGTTTTTGACAGCGGCAATACGATGTCCCAGAAAAATCGCATCGCACCGGCGCCATCAATGCGCGCCGCTTCCAGCAGTTCATCCGGCAAAGTCATAAAGAATTGGCGAAACAGGAAGGTGGCCGTCGCGGAAGCCATTAGCGGCAGCGTTAATCCGGTGTAACTGTCCAACATATTCAGGTTGGCGATCACCTGAATAGTCGGAAAGATTCGCACTTCCACCGGCAGCATTAGGGTGAGAAAAATCAGCCAGAAAAACAGATTGCGCAGCGGGAAACGGAAATAAACGATGGCGTAGGCGGAGAGAATCGACACCGTAATTTTCCCAACGGTAATGGCAAATGCCATCACAAAACTGTTAAACAGCATCAGCCCAAAGGGAGTGCCGTTGCTGCCCACGCCCCCGTGCCAGATATTGCTGATGTTTTGCCACAAATGAGAGCCAGGAACCAGCGTTATCGGCACCTGAAACACCTGTTGGTCATCCAGAGAAGCGGCAACAAAAGCGACATACAGCGGGAATAAAATCAGCAGCACGCCAATAATCAGCATCACATGGCAGAAAATATCCAGCCCTCGGCGGTTCTCAATCATTGGTAACGCACCTTACGTTCAACAAAGCGGAACTGAATCACCGTTAAACCTATCACCAATAGCATTAACACTACGGATTGAGCGGCGGAGCTGGAGAGATCCAACCCGGCGAAACCTTCGCGATAGATTTTATAAATCAATGTAGTCGTGGACTGCACTGGGCCACCGCCGGTAGCGGCATCAATAACGGGGAATGTATCGAAAAAGGCATATACCAGATTGACCACCAGCAGGAAAAAACTCACAGGGGAAATCAACGGCAGCACAATATTAAAGAAGCGCCTAACCGGCCCTGCGCCATCAATCGCCGCGGCCTCAACCAGTGAACGAGGAATGGACTGTAATGCCGCAAGGAAAAACAAAAAGTTATAGCTGATTTGCTTCCAAACTGAGGCCAGTACCACTAAAAACATCGCCTGACCGCTATTTTGGGCATGATTCCAGCTGTAGCCCAACAGCCCAAGAAAGTGAGTAATCAACCCAAGTCCGGGGCTAAACAGGAAAATCCACAGCACCGCAGCGACCGCAGGAGCAACCGCGTAAGGCAAAATAAGCAGCGTTTGATAAATACGGCTGCCGCGCAGGACGTAATCCACCAAAGCGGCAAAAAACAGCGAAACGGCCAGACCGATTCCAGCCACTAATCCACTGAAAATCAGAGTGGTATAGAAAGAGGCCAGATAGTATTCGTCCTGAAATAGCTGGCTAAAATTGCTTAGCCCGACAAACTCACTGGAAAGTCCGAAAGGATCGAGAGACTGAACCGAATACCACAGCGCTTCTACCGCGGGCCACAGGAAGAAAATGGCGGTAATCAATAACTGCGGCAGTACCAACAAATAAGGTAGCCAACTACAGGAAAAACCGGGGCGGGACGTACTCATAACCGATTAACTCTTTGCAATGTTGAACTCTTCACACCACGCTCGCGGATAACCCTATGCAGCTATCCGCGAGGCGGTGTTCTCCGGTTTATCACCGAAGAATTAAATTACTTATTGGCTTGTTCGAAGCGGCGTAGCAGCACGTCACCGCGTTTTACCGCGTTGTCTAACGCTTCCTGCGGCGTCTTCTTACCTGTCCATACGCTTTCCAGTTCCTCATCAACCAGGGTACGGATTTGCGGCATGTTGCCCAGACGCAGACCTTTGGTATAAGGCAACGGCGGCTTGTTCAACATTTGGCGTGTGGCAACGTCTGCCCCCGAATTCTTATCGTAGAAGCCCTGTTGTCTGGTCAGTTCGTAGGCGGCGGTGGTAATCGGCAGATAGCCGGTTTTCTGATGCCATTCTGCGGCAATTTCCGGCTGTACCAGGAATTGCAGGAATTCGGCTACGCCTTTGTAAGTTTCTGGATTTTTGCCATTCATGACCCACAAACTGGCTCCGCCGATAATGGCGTTCTGCGGCGCATTTTTAGCATCGGCGTCGTAAGGCATCATGCCCACACCGTAATTGAATTTTGCGTAGTGACGAATATCCGCCAGCGAACCGGAGGAGGCAGTAGTCATAGCGCAGTCGCCGTTATAGAACTTGGCGGTAGATTCATCTTTACGGCCAAAATAGGTGAAATCACCTTTCTTATTCATATCAGACAGCAGCTGGATATGTTTGACCTGTAGGGATTTGTTGAACTCAAGAACCGCATCCATGCCGTCAAAACCGTTATTTTTGCTGGCGATCGGCTGACCGTGCCAAGCGCTGAAGTTTTCAATCTGGATCCAGCCTTGCCAGCCGCTGGCGTAACCGCAGGTCATACCGGCTGCGCGTAATTTCTCAGTATCTGCCGCCAGTTCCTGCCAGGTTTTTGGCGGCTGATCCGGGTTCAGACCGGCTTTTTTAAACGCATCTTTGTTGTAATACAGCACCGGCGTTGAGCTGTTAAACGGCTGGGATAATAAGTGGCCGGTTTTAGCGTCAGTGTAATAACCCGCGACCGTAGGAACGAACACCGACTCATCAAAATTCACACCGGACTCTTTAAATACTTCAAAGACCGGTTTTATCGCTTTACTGGCCATCATGGTAGCGGTGCCGACTTCATAAACCTGCAAAATTGCTGGCGCCTTACCCGAACGGTATGCGGCAATCCCCGCGGCAAGATTCTGCTCGTAATTACCTTTATACACAGGGACAATTTTATAGTCGGGATGAGCCTGATTAAAACGCTGGGCTAGAGAATCAACCTCTTTACCTAGCTCCCCTTCCATAGAGTGCCAAAAAGGTATTTCTGTCGCTGCGAGCGCATTGGCACTCAATGCCAAAGTGAGCGCAGCGCCAATAGCGGTTTTACGGAGAGTCTGATAGAACATGTCTAGCCCCTGAATCAATAAGTATGGCCCGCGCGTATAATGAATAAAGGGTCACGCGTGAGCGAAATAAATCAGTTTTTGTTCGAAAGCAAACATGACATCGATTAGTGACAGAAAAATAATATTTTTATGACAATGAAGCGACAAAGAAATGACAAAATAAAAACAATTATCGACAAATAAACAAATTAGCCAGCAGTAATATATTTAAATGAAAGTAACGGCACGTCATTAATTGAAAATAATTAAATAATAAAAATCTATGTATAATAAATTCGAAATCAAACCAAAAAATGAAAATAAAAAATAAGATAAAGAAACAATATGTCGCCTTGAGGAAAAGATATTAATCATGCTAGTGTTTGTCCCGCACAGAGTTAACGGCTTTCATTTAAATCATCAATAAAACACCGTTATAAACTCTGCATAAGGAAATTCAATGTTATATTATAATACAAGGAATTAATAATGAAAAAATTAACCCTATCCGCCTTAATGTTTGCTGCTTTAACCAGTTTCACTGCCTATGCCGATTACACTCAACAGAATATAGATATAGATGCAGAAATCACCGATTTCGTGTCTTTAGTTGATTCACGCAATGCAAAGCTGAGTAGCATAACGTTAACTCGCAATCTAAACGACTATAACAACCCCGTTTATTCATCAACTCAAACTGTTCAGCTTAGAAGTGCAAACCCAGCCGATACCGGGGTTAGCATTTATCTGGAAAGCGAGCCAACGTTAATAGCTAACGAGGGTGCCCAAGATGAAAAAAGATTTACAGATCTCAGGGTAAACCTCGATGGTCTTGAATTAGAAGTAGGTGTGGGGCAGGCAACTATATTTAAAAAGGATGTCGATCTTGACCTGATCGTTAACGCAACGGTTCCTCAGAATGCTGCAACAGGTGAAAGATATACCGGCGTTATCCCGCTAATGCTGGAATCTGCTGCTTAACCGACGGTTAATTAGTCTCTAGTGTTAATATTAAATAGCGGAGATTTCTTCTCCGCTATTTAAAAATGAAATGGAAATTATCACCATGAATAATGGAATGGAATCCAATGGTATTAATCGCCAGTCGGATATTCAGTGGGATTATTTTATTTAATCTTATGACGATGCCTTTTTATGCTTGTAGCAAAGTGCTGATCGAACATTTACCGCCGCCGGGATTTACAGCTATAGATGAAGATTCATCGAAAAGTT
Organism: Yersinia sp. IP36721; assembly: GCF_003634395.1. Taxonomy (NCBI): domain Bacteria; kingdom Pseudomonadati; phylum Pseudomonadota; class Gammaproteobacteria; order Enterobacterales; family Yersiniaceae; genus Yersinia; species Yersinia sp. IP36721. The sequence goes on along the minus strand of NZ_QCZL01000011.1, from coordinate 100,217 downwards.
TATTGGGCTTGGTGAATGGGAAACATCTACCTGCGCCGCTTCATTACTCATCTCAATCAAAAGAGATTTCTTTCGATAAAGAAATTTTCTTAAATAACGGTATCAGCCATGAAACCATTTCAGTATTAGATAAATTGCTCCCACAGATTGCCTATAATGAATGTAAATCAGGGTGCGATTATTTATTATCCGGTTATCGGGTTACATTGGATAAAGTAAACAATCTATTAATAATTAGAGATAAATCCCTTGATTATTTGATGCCCTCAACCACTTGGGGAATGGTTCATAACCAATCACTGAATTTACGTGTGGCAGACAATCATTATCGCGCCATATCGGCCAATGGTCAGGGTTATATCGGCCTTCCCTTTCAATCCTTTGGATACCTGAGCTGGTTTTATAATAAAACCGCCAATGTACAACAAATGTGGCATCAGGGTGAAACACACAAAGGGATCGGGCAAAGCTGGTATTTGCAAAAAAATTTCTCTTCGCTGTATTTACGCGCTGGCCGAAAGAATCATCTGGATAACGGTGCGGCCAGAGTCCAAACCCTGATCTCGCCTGGACTCGATCGGTTTGTCACTTTCGGAAGCCAAAGTTATATGGCGGAGAAAACCACTTCCGCAGGAACATTGATTTTGTACGCCGCTCAGCCGGGAGATTTCGATATTTACCGTGACGATCAGTTTATCCGCCGCTTCCCCGCTCAGTTAGGGCGTAATGAAATCAGCTACAACCAATTACCGTCAGGCTATTACAACGCCGATATTCGTTTAATCGATCGTTCTGGCCGCGAAATTAGCCGGGAAACTATGCCGATCGCCAATATCAGTTTTGGTGGTAATAGCGGTTGGTTTGCCACTTTCGGTCAATCTCAACCCACAAAATTTAAAGAAAAAAATCCCCCAACGGCTTATCTGTTACAGCTGGGGCGCAGCTTTCTCACTCCGTGGTTTAATTCTAATCTCAGCTTGTTGATGGATAACGATAAACACTGGGCTGTAGACGGCAATATCTCGCGGCCAATGTTTCTGTGGAGTATGGATATCGCTCCGACGCTAGGCCTGATGAGCGGCGAGCAGGGTTTTGGTGGCTACCTACGGCTGAGCGGTGGTAATAAAACGCTGGGACGCTGGTCAATTTCCCGCTATCAAACACCGGATGTTTCCCGCTATACCTCAATGGGAAGCAGCAGCGCATTTTCTTATGGTCGCCATTTTGGCCCAACGGCTCTGAGCTACAATTTTAATCAATCGGCGAATCGCTCTCAGCATCGCCTGCAAAGTGATTGGCACTGGCAACGACCTCAGTATCGTATTAATTTTTCGATAGGCGCCAAGAAAGAGTGGCGAAATAACCGCGCCAATGACTACGGCCTGTTTTTCAACGCCAGATTAATGCTCCAGCAACATAATATTCGCCTGACCAGTATTTATGCCAATAAGCAGTTAACCAACGGTATTGATTATGATCATTACCGCCAAAATGATGACGGCGGCTCCGGTTTAAGCCTCAATAGTACCCTGAGTGGCAAAAACCATAGTATGAGCAGCACAGTATCCCGGCAGGGCTCCCGAGGTAATTTGTCCATCGATGTGGGAGCGAACAATCAAACCATGTTCGGCGGCCTTCGTTACAGCGGTATGTTCGCGGCCAATACTCAGGGGATTGCTTTGGGGCCAGCCGGCTCCGGTGGCGGAGCCATGCTGGTCACCACGCCGGAAATTGGCGCGCCTTATAGCTTTAGAGTTCAAGGTCAACCGGTCACCGGCGGCAGTACGACCGCTATACCCGTGCCGCTTTATAACCACCAGAGCTTTGCCGACATTCAAACCAGCCGCAGTGATATGGATATGCATATTAATCTGCCGGTCAACATAATGCATGCTCATCCGGGGCAGGTTTTCTCGGCCAAAGCCGATATTCAACTCACTCTGCTATACAACGGTTTCTTTAGAACCCAGGAAAACCAGCCGGTCTCCGGCACCATTGTCGAAACCGGCGATGAGGTTCATCCCAACGGCCTGTTCTCTATTTCTTCTGGAAAAGTATTGAAATACATCAAGGTGAAAAATGAAACCGGCAGTTTTCTGTGTGATTTAAGCCAACAACGTAACCATTACTATCTTTGCCACCCAAACTAGCCATTGGTTTCATAATTATGGCCGGCTTCATGAATAAGGAAATAACGATGCCTCGATATTTATCACTCTCCCTACTCTTGCTTTTATCTGCTAGCAATAATCTGGCCTTTGCTAATCTCATCGCAGACCCAACGCGCGTGACTGTTGAAGGAATACAGAAATCACAGAAGATCCGGGTCTTTAACAGTGGTGATAATCCACTGTTCTTGGAGGTTTCTTTGGTCAAAGTGGAGAACCCCGGCGAGGCTAAAGAAATAAAAACGCCGATTGGGGAAATTAAACATCCAGAGATGATTTTTAATCCAACCCGCGTCACCCTGGCTCCCAATCAGGAACGCGAGGTTTCCATTATCCCGCTCAAGAGCCCTCAGCAGGAAACGCTTTATCGGCTGTATCTCAAACCGGTACACAACCTGAAAGCTGCCAGCCATTCGACAGAGCCAGCAAAAGATATCAGTGCTCCAATGGTTATCAGCGTGGGTTATGGCGTATTGATACACCACGTACCGGAAAAAGCGGCACAGTTGAAGGGGGAGGAGCCTTACATATGCGTTAAGGGTAACGTCCAACTCATAGCAAAAGGCAATATTCACCGCAAATTCACCGACCTAAACGATGCGTCGGCACCAAATGACAGGGGGGCTAAAAAAGAAATCATAAGCAGTAAGAATATCTATCCTGGTGTTCCTTATCTTACTCCAGTGAGAAAACTATCAGGAAAGGTGGATGGCGAGACAATTAACTATGACTGCGAATGACAGCATTCTGACCTTACTATTATCGTCAATATTAATAGCCTTACCGTTCGAAACGATCAGCGCCATTGATTTACGCCCGCACATTGTAAAAGTAGAGGCTGAGGAGACTCACATTGAGGTAATCAATACCGGGGAAAGCACCCAATACGTAGCCATTGAATTATATCGCCTGAATAACCCCGGTGTTCCGCCAGAGCAAGAGTCTTTAACTCCGCTAGGCATGGTCGCCCAACCATTATTATTCGCCGCACCAATGAAATTAACGCTGGGAGCCAATCAGAGTGGAAAAATTACGCTAAAAGCGCTCGGAAAACCGAATAAAGAGCAGGTTTATCGATTGAGCGTCATACCTAAGCAGAATCTGAAAACGCAGGGTGAATCTGGCTCAGTGATTGGCGTGCAAATCGCGTATATGGGGCTGATTCGACACCTGCCCCAAAAACCAGAATCACGCTGGCATCACCGCTGCGACGCAGAAGGCGTGACATTGTATAACCGGGGAAATATCCGCCAGCACTGGCAAAATTTATCGCCCAATACCGATTTTAATCTCTATCCCAACCAACAGCGGCAGCTCAAGGGACGTGAAGTAACGGCAACAGTCGATGGGCAATCCGTTACGCTTCCCTGCAAACGTAGCGGAGAATAGGAGGTTTTATGAAGATTCACCCTGTTCAATTCGCATTATTATTTTTTACGATGTCATTTCCGGCGATAGCTGCCAATCCTATTCCCATTGGGGATATTGATGTCAGCGTGGAAATAACCGAACAACCAAAAATCATTATTGAGAAATGCAACGGGGAGCGGCTCAACAATATAAGTTTAAAGCGCTCTCTGAAGCCGGAAAAAAGAATCTATCACGCGCAAACCTGTGTTGCTGTAAAAGTCCGGCGTGTGAAAGGAGGGGGAGGATTCAGAGTCTGGCAACAGCAGCCACTTATTTTACAGAAATCCCAAAATAAGGACGGTGCAAATAAAGCATTCTCACCGGCAGAAGTTCGCTGGGGCGATTACTCAGCATCCTTACAAATCATTCCCGATGAAAAATCCCCCCCACTTATCTTTTACCCGACCAATAGGTTCGGGGGATGGAATACCGATACTTATACCTTAGATATTTCGGCCAAACCGCCCGTCGGAAGTCATACCGCAGGATTATATCAAGGGGTTTTAAGTTTGATTTTTGAGACGGAATCATAATATTCCTACTAAATATGCATACATCAGACAGGGAAGAATGATGAAAAAAACTGCGAATTATCGAAAATTTTGCTGCTGCGTAGGCGCGCTGGCTTTTACTTCGACAGCGGCTGTGGCTCAAATTGCCACAACAGTAACGCCGCTTTCCCATAGTTATACCAATTGTCGGATGGCGCTCAGTCTAAATAACAGATTTATTAAGATCAGTTTTCACGCCTTTGTTCATGACGTTAAATTAAAAGAAATTCTACGCGACAGGTTTAATCTAAACGAGGACATACCCATCCCAGACCAACCGGAAGCTACGGTACTAAATTTATTTTTTTTCGACGAGGAAGGTCATAAAGACTTAGTGCAATACAACATTTCAGAAAGTAGCTTAAACGGCGAACAACCCACCAGATTTGAAGACCACAACAAACTTGTCTTTACGCACGATGTGCCGTTCCAGCAACAAATGAAGATTACGCTCGAAACCCCCACCAAAGATCTAAAGTATTTGGCCGTTAATGCAACTTTGGGTTACCAGTATTCCGTCGGTGATAAAATCTATCGGTTAATTGATGAGAATGCCGTTACCTTTGGGCGCGATGGAAATACCTGCGACACAGTTAATATCCAAACGGTACAAGCTCCAGCGGCATTATATGTCGATCCTCAGTTCAAGCTGAATTCCGCCGTCTGGCAACTCAAGCCTATTGATTTATATCGGCTCAACTCACATAAAAAAAATGGGCTAACGGCTCAAATGATTTATCCCATAAGAAGTATTCTTTGCCTGAATTATCCGCCATTAGGAATAGATAATCCGAGCTATACCATAACGGCTACCGGCAAAAATCCCACGCAGTCGAATAACCATTTTAGCCTGATGAAAGACTCCGATAAGCAGATCCACTATGCGGTTGAGCTAGAGGATAACACTGGCTCCAGCTTTACACTGCCCGGTTCCTACACCATAAATCTCAAACAACAAACTCCAACGGGAGGCGGCTGGAGGAAAAAAATCTGCTGGTCACCAAGAATCACGCTATTCCCGACTGACAGTACCGAACAGGGCCTTTATTCCGATACATTGTCTTTTACTATTACGCCGCACTCTTGACCGACGAGCGTCTAAACTGAGCGAAAAAGGCTCGATAAAACCGAGCCTTCGAAGGAATTATCCCCCCAGATAAGCCGAACGTACCGCTTCATTGGCTAATAAAGCTGCACCGGTATCTTCCAGTACGATGCGCCCGTTTTCCAACACATAGCCTCTATCCGCCAGCTTTAAAGCCTGATTCGCGTTCTGCTCTACCAGGAAGATAGTCATGCCTTCCTCACGAAGTTGCTGAATAGTATCGAAGATCTGCAAAATAATAATCGGCGCCAATCCCAGAGAAGGTTCATCCAGCAATAACAACTTAGGCTGACTCATTAAGGCGCGCCCGATAGCCAGCATTTGCTGCTCGCCACCGGACATCGTTCCGGAGCGCTGGATTCGCCTTTCGTGCAAGCGCGGAAATAAATCATAAACACGCTCAATACGTTGCTGATACTGCTCGCGGTTGGCAAAGAAGCCGCCCATCGCCAAATTTTCCTCCACCGTCATGCGAGAAAATACCCGCCGTCCTTCAGGTACGATAGCGATAGCCTCACGCATTATTCGTGCGGTTTGCCAATCGGTAATCTCCCGGTCGAGGAAATGAATAGTGCCTTCCGTGGCGCGAGGTTCGCCGCACAGCGTGCCCAACAGAGTGGTTTTCCCTGCCCCATTTGCGCCAATCAGCGTGACAATCTCACCCTGTTGAATATGCAGACTTACCTGATGCAAAGCCTGAATTTTGCCGTAGTGGGCTGAAACCTGATTCAATGACAACATATTAAGCCTCACCCACTTTATTCACCCAAATAGGCCCGGATGACATCCGGATTATTGCGAATTTCCGCCGGAGTACCCTGCGCCAACGGCGTTCCCTGATTCACCACGTAAATGCGATCGGAAATGCCCATCACCAGCTTCATATCATGTTCAATCAACAGCACCGAAACCTGATGATGATCCCGCAGTTCCATAATCAGTTGATTGAGCTCGTCAGTTTCTTTTGGATTCAAGCCAGCCGCTGGCTCATCCAGCATTAGCAGTTCCGGCCGCGTGACCATACAGCGAGCAATTTCGAGACGCCGCTGCTGACCATAAGCCAGATTTCCTGCCTGCCGATTAGCGAACGCCAGTAAACCAACTCGTTCCAGCCATGTCGCGGCACGAGACAGCGCGTCTGCTTCCGCCCGACGAAACGCCGGTGTTTTCAGCAATCCGGCAAATACGCCACTTTTTAGGTGCTGATGTTGTGCCACCAGCAGGTTTTCAATCACCGTCATTTCACGGAACAAACGCACGTGCTGGAAGGTACGAATCACCCCCATTCGGGCGATAGCCTGACCCGGTAAACCTTCGAGATGACGATCACGTAGTTGGATGCTGCCACCGGTTGGACGATAAAAACCAGTCAAGCAGTTGAAAATTGTAGTTTTTCCGGCGCCGTTTGGTCCAATCAGCGAAACAATTTCACCTTCATTTAGCGTTAGCCTAACGTTATTGACCGCCAGCAGCCCGCCAAAACGCATCGACAGCCCTTCTACCCTTAACAAAGGTTGCGCATTCATGCCTGCTCCCCCTGTTTTTCTTTCGCATCAGCTACTTTTAATTTCAGCTCTGGGCGTTTCATTGGTAACAATCCCTGTGGACGCCAAATCATCATTAACACCATCAACGCCCCCAGTAACAACATGCTGTAGGCATTCAAATCACGCATTAACTCTCGCGATACCACCAGCAGAATCGCCGCCAGAATGACTGCAAATTGCGAGCCCATACCGCCTAATACCACGATGGCGAGTACAAAAGCCGATTCGACAAAGGTAAAGGACTCTGGACTGACAAAGCCCTGACGAGCGGCAAACAGCGTTCCCGCAAAACCGGCGAAGGCTGCACTGATGGTAAAGGCGGTCAGCTTGATTTTGGTTGGGCTTAAACCCAATGAGCGACAGGCAATTTCATCTTCACGTAGCGCTTCCCACGCCCGCCCTAACGGCATACGTAACAAGCGGTTGATGATAAATAGCGTCAGTATTACCAGCAGCAGCGCTACCAGATACAGGAAAATAATACGGTCACCGGGGTCGTAAGCCAGACCGAAGAAATTATGGAAGGTATCCCAACCGCCATCTTTGGTCGTACGACTGAATTCCAGACCAAACAGAGTCGGTTTAGGGATCTGGCCGATGCCGTTAGGGCCGCCAGTGATTTCAGTATTATTCAACAGCAAAATACGAACGATTTCGCCGAAACCCAACGTGACTATGGCCAGATAATCACCCCGCAGCCGTAATACTGGGAAACCGAGCAAAAAGCCGAACGCGGCCGCCACCAGTCCTGCCAGCGGCAGACTTTCCCAAAATCCCAGACCGTAATAATGATTTAGTAGCGCGTAGGTATATGCGCCAATCGCGTAGAACCCGCCGTACCCCAGCACCAGTAAGCCAGACAAACCAACCACCACGTTCAAACCCAGGCCCAACATGATGTAAATCAGCGTTAGAGTGGCGATATCAACCGTTCCGCGCGATACCAGAAATGGCCAGACCACCGCCGCTACGATAATCAGCGCAGCCAACAGCTTTTGTCTGGTGGTTGTCGCATCAAAGCTCGGTAAAACCCAGCTTGGGCCAGAGATCTTCTTCATGCCTTGTTGCATTAACGGCCGAAATAACTGGAAGAAAAACACCACGGCACAACCAATGGCGATCCACATCCAGCGCACTTCACCCGCGCCGTGCACCACCAAACGCGTGCCGTCCAGCGCCAATTGTAGCCCCATCAGAAACGAGGCCAGCACCAGCATCACGAAAGTAGAGATAATCGCGTTGACGAAGTTAAGTTGCTTCATACTTTCTCAACCTCCGGACGGCCCAGAATTCCTGTCGGCATTACCAGCAATACGGCAATCAGCAGCGCAAATGAAACTGCGTCTTTATATTCTGTACTCAAATAAGCTGAGGTGAGCGCTTCAGCTACGCCGAGGATTAACCCGCCAATCATCGCTCCGGGGATACTCCCAATCCCCCCCAATACCGCCGCAGTAAAGGCCTTCATTCCCGCCATAAAACCGATGTAGGGGTTAATTACGCCGTAGAATTGTCCTAATAACACGCCAGCCACCGCCGCCATCACCGCGCCGATGACAAAGGTCAGGGAGATAACCCTATCGGTATTAATACCCAGCAGGCTGGCCATTTTCAGATCTTCCGCACAGGCTCGACAGGCCCGCCCCATACGGGAATAACGAATAAAAAGCGTCAGCGCCAGCATGGCGAGGAAAGTCACAATCCAGATGGTAAGCTGCATCGTGCTTATCGTTGCAGCAAAACCGTTGCTTTCAGCCAGCGTCCACTGACCAGTGACCAGACTAGGCAGAGCCAAATCTCGCGATCCTTGAGTCAGGCTGACATAGTTTTGCAAAAAGATAGACATCCCGATTGCCGAGATCAGAGCGATCAAGCGCTTAGAGCTGCGTACCGGCTTGTAGGCTACCCGTTCAATGCTCCAGCCATAGGCGCTGGCGATCACAATGGCCACAACAAAAGCCGAACCGATCAACAGCCAACTGGCGTCAATCCCAACCATCATTAGGGCGGCTATAACGATAAAAGAGACGTAACTACCGATCATATACACTTCGCCGTGGGCAAAGTTGATCATGCCGATAATGCCGTACACCATGGTGTAACCAATCGCGATCAGCGCATAAGTGCTGCCCAAGGTGACACCGTTAAACATCTGCTGCAAAAAGTAGAGAAACTGTTCTGACATAGCCTAACCCTTAATTCTCTTGCCTGGCCGCCCTTCCCACCCGCTCCATACCAATGATGGCAGGAAACATCCCCCGGAGACGGGGGATACATTGCGGGTAAAGGGGCCTGATTGCCATCACAGGCAACCTCACTGCTGAATATTTCGTGAGTGGTTATTTGACGGCGGTAGAAGAACCGTCGGCATGCCATTCAAAAATGCCGAATTCGAAACCTTTCAGGTCGCCTTTTTCATCCCAGCTTAGCGGCCCCATCACGGTTTCAACCGGCTTACCGGTTTTCAGATCTTTCACCAAATCGGCTGGCTCCTGGCTACCGCTACGTTCCATTGCTGTGGTTAGCGATTGCAATGCCGCGTAGGTAGTCCAGACGAATGGGCCGGTTGAGTCCAGTTTCTTGGCTTTCAGCGCATCGACGATAGGTTGGTTGGCAGGAACCTGATCGTAACGTTTAGGCAGCGTTACCAACATGCCTTCAGAGGCGGCGCCAGCGATATTGGAAAGCGAGGAGTTACCTACGCCTTCTGGCCCCATAAAGCGGGTGGCCAGGTTAGCCTGCTTGGCCTGACGTAAAATTTGCCCCATTTCCGGGTAGTAACCGCCGAAGTAAACGAAGTCGACGTTTTCTTTCTTCAAGCGAGCCACCAGCGTTGAGAAATCCTTATCACCCGCGGTCACGCCTTCAAACAGCACGACGTCAGTGCCCTGTTTTTTCAGGCTGTCGCGAACTGAGCGTGCCAAACCTTCACCGTATTGCTGTTTGTCATGTACTACGGCAATACGTTTTGGCTTAATAGTTTCGAGGATGTATTTCGCAGCGGTTGGCCCTTGGTCAGAATCCAGACCGGTGGTACGCAGAACCATTTTATAACCACGGGTGGTCAAATCTGCGTTAGTAGCCGCTGGGGTGATCATAATCACGCCTTCATCTTCATAAATATCTGAAGCAGGCTGTGTGGAAGAAGAACAAAGGTGGCCGATAACATAGCGAATACCATCGTTAATCACTTTGTTTGCCACGGCGACCGCTTGTTTCGGGTCACAGGCATCATCATATTCTACGCCAACCAGCTTATCGCCGTTGATCCCACCTTTGGCATTAATATCCGCAATAGCCTGACGAGCGCCGGTAAATTCCATATCGCCATATTGTGCCACCGGGCCAGACATCGCACCGACGATAGCCACCTTAATATCCTTCGCTAACACCGAATGGCTCATTGCCATAACCATACAGCCCGCCAGCAACGCCTTACTTTTTGTCAATTTCATCCGCGCATTCCCCATCTGTCATTGTGAACGTACTGTTGTGTTTGCCGGGCCAATTCATCGCTACTTTTAGTTTTTATCCATAAGTAATAATGATTTAGTCTTTTATATGGCAATATTTTCTAATAAGACTTTATTTTTCAGACCATTAAACAGGAGTTTTATGCTGCAAATCAACTAAGACAAGCAGAAACAAGCGGTGCAAACAAGATAAAATAAGGTGCTATTTGTAGGGTATTTGCACAATCGATAGTGGGTTGTGCTGGTTATCATTCCATTTACTAATTTTTAACTCGGAAAATGCGCGGCGTGAAAAACATTTTCCGCCGTTCACGTACAGAAAAACTTACACATGCGCTTCCTCTCAGATCCAGTACACTATCCCTCTACTTTTTATTCGGAATATCCCCGATGAAATTGACCATTGAGCGCTTAACTCAGCTATCACATCAAGATCTTATCGATCTGGCAAAAATCTGGCCAAAACAGCAACCCGCCGACTGGCAGAGCTGGATTGATGCAGATCGGCCGCTATTTGCCGCACGTTTTAACCAAAGATTGCTGGGAGCAGTGAAAGTCCGGCTGAGTGCAGAGCGGGCGGAGCTAGAAGATTTACTGGTACGGGAAGTGACCCGTCGTCGCGGCGTGGGATTGTATCTGGTAGAAGAAACCCTGCGTCAACTGCCAGCCGTTCAGCACTGGCAGTTGAGTTATGGCGAGGTCCCTGGTGTTGGACGCTCTGAAATGGAACAATTTATGCTCGCCTGTGGTTTTCATTCTGGCGAGCAGGGCTGGCAGCGTTAAAGCCGCTGGCCCATCCGCCATACGGCGGCCACGTTGCGTGCAGTAACGCGCAGATTTTCCTGCGCTTCCGCTAACGCCTCGGGTAAAGTCACAATACGGTTTACCACGGAGAATACCGCATCTAAACCGTATTGATGTACTACCTGATAGTCCTGAGTCATACCTCCCGCCAGAGCAATAGTCGGAATTCCTAGCGCTTTGGCGGTCCGAGCCACGCCAATTGGCGTTTTACCGTGAATTGTCTGGCTATCAATCCGGCCTTCCCCGGTAATCACCAGATCGGCACCATTCATGGCCTCTGCTAACCCTAATGCCTGAATAACAATCTCAATACCGGGTTTAAGCTGTGCGTTGAGCAAACCAAACAAAGCCGCGCCCATACCACCTGCGGCACCGGCTCCTGCCGTTTCGATCACTGAACGTCCCGTCAATGCGTCAATGTGCTCACCGTAGTGGCGCAACGCGCCGTCCAGCGTGCTGACCATCTCAGGCGTTGCCCCTTTCTGGGGGCCAAATACAGCAGAAGCGCCCTTCGCTCCACACAGCGGGTTATCGACATCACAGGCTACGATGATCTCGGTCTGAGCCAACCGCTCATCCAACGCCGATAAATCAATATGATGCAATCGACTTAGCGCCGCGCCGCCGCCGGGCAGCGCTTCGCCCTGAGCATCGAGAAAATACGCGCCCAGCGCCTGCATCATGCCAGCGCCACCATCGTTGGTTGCACTGCCGCCAATTCCCAGAATGATTTTACGCGCGCCTTTATCTAACGCAGACAGAATGAGCTGGCCGGTGCCAAAACTACTGGTGTGCAGCGGATTGCGCTGTTCCTGCCGCACCAGATGCAAACCGGAGGCCGCCGCCATTTCAATCACCGCCGTTTCACCGTCGCCCAGCCAGCCGTAAAAAGCCTGCACCGGCTGACTCAGCGGCCCGCTGACTTCAACCTGAATAATATCGCCACCGGTCGCCGCGACCATTGATTCAACGGTGCCTTCTCCACCGTCGGCCATGGGTAATTTAACGTAATCTGCCTGCGGGTAAATCTCGCGAAAACCTTGTTCGATAGCTTCAGCAACCTGCATTGCCGTCAGGCTTTCTTTAAATGAATCGGGCGCAATAACAATTTTCATCAAATACCTCGTTAACCCGCCAAGTTAAATACGCCGAACATCAGCGTGGAAACCAGTGCAATGGTGAAGCCCACCAACGTTTCGTATGGCAACAGTTTCAAACGCTCATGCACCTGCATATTGACGCTGCCGCCGGTTGCATGGAAGAAACTGCCGTGTGGCATGTGATCCAGTACCGTCGCGCCAGCATGTACCATGGCTGCGCCAGCCAGTGCCGTTACGCCAAGATCCAACAATGTTGAACTGAATACCGCCGAAGCCACCGCGGTGCCCGCCGTGGTTGACGCCGTTGCCATCGACATCAGCGCCCCGGAAATCGGCGCTAACAGATAAGCAGGCATACCTGATGCCGTTAATCCTTCGATCAGTACGTCTTTTAGGCCGGAATGAGCAATAATGCCCGCCAAAGTACCGGTTCCCAGCAGCATAATGGCAACCGGTGCCATGCGACTCAAACCGGAAATCATATAGCGGTTCGATTCGCGCCAGCGCCCCATGATCACCGCGCCAACCAAACCACCCAGAGGCAAAGCCAGCAACGGATCGATGGTAACACCCGCAATTGGGCGCAAAGCCAACAGCGCGATAGCCACTAATGGAGCCGAAATCGCAGCGGTAAAGGACGGAAGCTGGTTGGTTTCATGCACAATCAGCTCATCGGCGTTAACCTTGCTGCCTTTGTGTTTCAGATGCTTAGCTAAATAATAGGCCACAACCAGGCCAAACAAACCGGGGATAATGCCGGCGGCCATCAGAGAGGTCAGTGGCACATGGAAACTGTCTGCGGCCGCAATGGTATTTGGGTTCGGAGACATCACGTTACCCGCCTTACCGCCGCCAATCATCGCCAGCAGAATAGCCATTTTGGAAATATCGGCTCGATGAGCAATCGCCAGAGCAATAGGCGCAACGGTAATCACCGCTACATCAATAAATACGCCTACGGCGGTTAACAGCATAGTCGCTACCGCCAAAGCCAACAGCGCGCGCTTCTCACCCACTTTGCGCACAATTGTTTCTGCGATGGTATTTGCCGCGCCGGATTCAATTAACACTCCGGCAAGCACACCGGCCGCCAAAATACGCAGCACCGCATTGGTAATGCCCTGAGCGCCGCTGATCATCAGGCTGACGGTTTGAATCAGATCCGCACCACCGACTAACCCACCGGCGAGCGCGCCAGCCATCATGCCGTAAACTGGCGGAACTTTACGTAATATCAGCACGATGGAGACAATAAGTGCCACCAGCGCGCCTAAAGCTGAAACCGTTGTCATGTTCTGCTCCCAGTGTACTTTCTAATTTTATTTTTCAGGGTAAGGAGCCGGCATTATGTAAACTTCACCGGAGAAAGGCATGGTAGGATTGACCAGAAAATAACTAGGATAAACGAGATGTAATTGTAGAAAGCCACAAATCAGCCGTAGATTTGCAGACCGATATACAAGCGCAACAAAGAAGGTAACTGATTGATTTTTAAACCCGTTATTTCTTCTATTTTTTGCAGGCGATAGCGTAGGGTATTCACATGAATATGTAGCAGCCGGGCTGATTGAGACAGATCACAATTCTGATCAAAATACTGTTGCAGCGTCTGTCTTAGTACACCTTTACCATCCGCAGCGCAAAGCTGCGCCCAACTGGTGCCCAATTCCTCTGCCTGCCAAGTCCCCGCAAACTCCCCTAACAACGCCGGTAAAGAGTAATCGTTGTAATACAGCGTCTTATGCCTTAACCCCAGCCGTTCAGCCATTCCCTGCGCCGCACGAGCGGTGAGATAAGAGCGACGAATACCTTCAACGCCGGGGAATTGGCCACCGACAAAAATGCGCACATCGAAACGCGCCTGAAGCTGAGTCACAAAGGGCTGAAGCTGCTTATTTAAAGGACGCGACGGCTTATCTCCAGCAGCCAACGCCAGCGGTTTGAGCATCACTAATTGGTTAAAACCATTCATGCTAACCAGATGGTCACGACCAGTCGCATCCAGCACATCAATAAGCTGGCGCAGAGATTCATGATCTGGCTGATTCAGTTGGATAATCAGAGCGATGCGCGGCAAGGTTAAATTCAGCCCCAAATAGGCCGCCATTGAACCTATTGATGTGTCTTGCTGATACTCAGCCAATAATTGGCTGACTAACTCTTCCCGATAGCGTTTTTCCCACTGGGTTTGTTCCAGCAAGGCGGCCTGTTCCAGAATCAGCTCTGCAGCCATTCGCACTAACTCGGCATAAGCGCGAACCTGCGCCGGTTCACCAGAAATGCCAATGACGCCCACCAACTGCTGGTGAAAAATAATCGGCAGGTTAATTCCGGGTTTGACTCCCTTCAACTTGGCAGCAGTAGCACAATCAATTTCTACCACTCGATTTTCCATTAAAGCCAGCACCGCCCCCTCATGGCGCTGATTAAGGCGCAGCGGATCTCCAGAGGCAATAATAATTCCCTTATCATTCATGACATTAACCGAGTACTGGATGATACTCATGGCGCGCTGAACAATCTGCCGGGCGGTGGTTTCTTCAAGATGGTTTTGACGCATGGGCTTCCTGTCTGGAAACGCTGGAGAATTAAGGGAAAACAAGTATTACGATAGTGTACGGAAATCCAAACGCCGTTACCGATAGGCGTCTCAAAAAACCGAATATTGAAATGAACGGATGGCAGTTAAAAGCTAATTCGGAAGAAAATCATATAAAAAATATTGATGAAAACCAGAAAAGCAAAAGGGCGATAAATAATTATCGCCCTTTTCTGTCTTTACGCGGATTTACGCGGATGTTGCTCTTAGGCTTCGATAGCCATGCGTAACTTTTTCATCGCGTTCTTTTCAAGCTGACGAACGCGTTCTGCAGAAACGCCGTACTTATCGGCCAACTCCTGCAAAGTAGATTTGTTGTCATCATCCAGCCAACGGGCACGAATAATATGCTGGCTACGCTCGTCCAGACCTTCCAACGCATAGGTCAGTTTGTCCGCTGCGTGGCTTTCCCAGTTATCTTCTTCAATACCATCGGCAAAATCAGAAGTTTTATCCTGCAAATACAGAACGGGAGCCATAGACTGACCGTCGCGTACTTCATCGTCCGGAGTTGGGTCAAAAGTCATATCCTGCGCGGACATGCGAGATTCCATTTCACGAACGTCTTTGCTGGTCACACCCAGCTCTTTGGCAACCATTTCAACTTCTTCCTGATTAAACCAACCTAAACGCTGTTTGGTTTTACGCAGGTTAAAGAACAGCTTACGCTGTGCTTTGGTGGTTGCGACTTTGACAATACGCCAGTTGCGCAGAACATATTCATGAATTTCTGCTTTGATCCAGTGTACCGCGAAGGACACCAGACGCACCCCAACTTCCGGGTTGAACCGACGAACTGCTTTCATCAAGCCAATATTACCTTCCTGAATCAGGTCAGCCTGTGGCAGACCGTAGCCAGAATAGTTACGGGCAACATGAGCAACAAAGCGCAGGTGAGACAGGATTAGCTGTTTAGCCGCCTCCAGATCGCCCTGGTAATGCAGCCGTTCAGCCAACTCACGCTCTTCCTCTGCTGTCAGCATAGGATAGGTATTGGCAGCCCGAATATAGGCTTCCAGACTACCTTGCGGTACTAAGGCTAAAGTTTGCATTTCTTTGGTCATTTAAACCCTCTCATAGCATGTGCAGATCGTGCATAAACTCTCGGCGCGCATATTTTAGCATCCGGATAACCAGATTCAAGCACCGGGCACCTTATCATTTCACTGTGCTCTTCGACCGACTAACGCCACAAAAGTTCAATATAGATCACAGTTTCAACGCAGGATCCTAGCCGATAACCTGTGGATCTTACCAGTAGTTATTGCCTGGAAATTTGTAGAAATGGCGGTAGTCACGATGATTATGCTTCCCCTGCTTAATCGGAAACCGCAGGGGAAGAGTATAGCAAGAATTGCTTATTGCGGTGTAAATCGGCGTAAATGTTGAACAGTTGCCAGCCAGGCGGCGATCCAGCCGATCATGGCAGAAATCAGCACCAGCAGCAGGGATTCATCCCAGCTCAGTCCGTGCAGAGAGAAACTGGTACCGAATACCGTCGCTACCTGCGCCACTACCGAACCCAACTTCCACACCAGTGCTTCCGACAGAATTAGCGATAGAACTGCACCACCCAGACCTAGCATCGCGCCACCGTTCAGGAATGGCCGCAGAATAAAGCCATCTGTGGCACCAATCAGTTTCATCACATTGATAGTGTCGCGACGACTGAAAATGCTCAATCGCACGCTGTTACCGATAACCAGGAACACCGCAACGACCATCAACACGCCGATCATCGCCGCCACTTGCCCAACCAGGCCGGTCAACGCCGCCAGTCTTGCAAACCAGCTATCGTCCATACGAACTTCTGCCACACCTTCAACCTTGGTGACACGATCCCGCAGGGTATCCAGCGTTTCAGAGCTTTGGAAACTCATTTTCGGCGTGATGATCGCCACCGCTGGCAGCGGATTCTCTTCCAGCATATCCAGCGCACCGCCGAAACCTGACCAGTTGCGGAACTCACCCATCGCTTCTTCCCGCGACAGATAATTCACTTTTTCCACGCCGGCTTCTGCTTTCAATGCGGTCACCACATTTTCCGCAGCGTTATCGTCAAGAGACTTATCCAGATACACAGTGAGCTGTGGCGTCGGGTACCACTGTTCAGCGGCGGTGCTGACGTTCTTCCAAACGATATAGCATACACTCGGCAACGTCAGAGAAATGGCGATCACCATGACCGTCAGCAGGGTAGCCAGAGGCTGGCGCATCATATCGGCCAACGCATTGACCCACGAATAACGCCACTGTTCGCGCCAGCCGCCTTTCAACGCTTTGGTTTTTGCTTTCTTTGCATTATTCGCCATGACGCGCTCCTGACATTCTTCCCTGACTGAGCGTTAGAATCGGGTAACGACGCCGCGCAATCAGCGAAGTATCGTGGGTGGCCATCAAAACGGTCACGCCAACACGGTTAAACTCTTCAAACAGGCGCAAAATACCTTCCGACAGGGCTTCATCGAGGTTACCGGTAGGCTCATCCGCCAGCAATACCGCCGGCTTATTCACTACCGCACGGGCAATACCAACCCGCTGCTGTTCCCCGCCAGAAAGCTGGATCGGGAAGTTTTTCGCTTTATCCAATAAGCCGACTTTATCCAACGCCGCCGATACCCGACGACGGATATCTTCGGTACTGGCACCGGCAATAATCAACGGCATCGCGACATTGTCATACACGGTTCGATCCAGCAGCAAATGGTGATCCTGAAAGATCATCCCGATCTGGCGACGCAGAAAAGGAACCTCGCGGTTTTTCAACCGGCTGATATCGTGACCGCCAAACCAAATGTGGCCGGCACTAGGCCGTTCGATGCCACAAATCAGTTTGAGCAGCGTACTTTTCCCAGCGCCGGAGTGGCCGGTCAAAAACGCCATTTCCGCCGGGCGTAGATGAAAATCTACCCCTTGCAGCGCTTGTCGGCCGCCCAGATAAGCTTTACTGACCTGTTCAAAGCGAATCATCCGTATTAATCCTCTCGGGCAAAAAGAGCCTCAATAAAATCGTCAGCCTTAAATGGCCGCAAATCTTCAATACCTTCTCCAACGCCGATATAGCGGATCGGAATACCAAACTGATCGGCAATGGCGAAAATCACCCCGCCCTTGGCGGTACCATCCAGTTTAGTCAGGGTTATCCCCGTCAGGCCAACCGCTTCGTTAAACAGTTTGGCCTGGCTTACCGCATTTTGTCCGGTGCTGGCATCCAGCGTCAGCATAACCTCATGAGGGGCATCGCCGTCCAGCTTTTTCATTACCCGGACAATCTTCTTCAGCTCTTCCATCAGGTGAGCTTTATTCTGCAAACGCCCGGCGGTGTCCGCCAATAGCACATCGACGCCACGGGCTTTAGCTGCTTGAATCGCATCAAAAATAACTGAGGCGGAATCCGCGCCGGTATGCTGAGCGACCACGGCAATTTTGTTGCGCTCGCCCCAAACCTGTAGCTGCTCAACGGCGGCAGCGCGGAAAGTGTCCCCAGCAGCCAGCATGACTGATTTGCCTTCGGCCTGGAACTGACGTGCCAGTTTACCGATAGTGGTTGTTTTACCTACGCCGTTCACCCCAACCATCAGAATTACGTACGGGTTCTTACCGCTGACATCCAAAGGTTTGTCGACTTTAGCCAGAATTTCGGACATTTCCTCCTTCATCTTGCCGTAGAGTGCTTCGGCGTCTTTCAACTGCTTACGACTGGCGTGAGCGGTTAAGGATTCGATGATTTTACGCGTAGTTTCGACGCCAACGTCGGCGATCAGGAGCTGTTCTTCCAATTCTTCAAACAGATCGTCGTCGATTTTCTTACCGCTGAATAACCCCATAAAACCAGAACCCAGGTTTTGTTTGGTTTTCAGCAAGCTACGTTTTAAGCGAGCAAAGAAGCCTTCTTTCGTTGGCCTTTCCTGTTCTTGAGCCACAGGTGCCACTACAGGTTCAAGCTCGATTTCGTCCACCAATTCAGACTCAGCAAGCGCAGTAGTCACTTCTGGCTCTGGCTCTGGCTCTGGCTCTGGCTCTGGCTCTGGCTCTGGCAGAATAACTTCAATATCTTCCACCGTTTCGACAGAAATATCAGCCTCTGCTTCAACCAGAGCAGACTCAGGCTCGAATACCTGCGGTTGATGCTGCTCCGTCAAGAACTGAGCCACAGCTTCAGCAACCAGCGGCTCTGCTGCCGGTATCACTTCTTCTGCCAATATCTCTACGGATTCCGGTTGTTCGGTCACCGCAGCGCTAACCGGTTCGATAACCGCCGTCGTCTCGATCTCGTTGAATTCAGCCGGCTCTACGTATTGAGTGGGAACAATCTCAGGCTCAATTGGCGTTTCTTCCACCAACGGCACTACATCGATAGCCGGGGCTATTTCTGCCGCCGCTTCCGCGTTGATTTCGCTGTCCCATTCCCCCACCTCCGTTGGAACAACGGATTCCGCTGCCGGAGTAGGTTCGTCAGCCGTTACAAGCTCATGCTCAGAAGCCGCGGGCAGGCTTTCATCAACCACTGGCTCAGCGACTGGCTGCTCAATTTTTTGTTCTTCTTTCTGTTCTTCACTCTGACGGCCAAGACCCAGCCAGGAAAAAAACCCACGTTTTTTTTCTTTTGCCATTTGCGACTACACTCCTCGCGGTTAAATCATGGCTTACATAAATAAGATAATAGCTCGCCAGTCTATCACTTTCCCCCGAGCAGCAACACGCGCACGATGCTGCTTTCCGTTGTGAATTCAATCAACAAAGCATTAACGTTTCCCCTCACTGCGCACATCGGTAGAATAGCGGCTATATCTTCTATTCAGCGCCGTCAAAATGGCCACATTTCAAGCAGCGAGCTATGGCAAAAAAACCACAACAACAATCCTTCGGGCAGATTCGTATTATTGGCGGAAAGTGGCGTGGCCGGAAGTTACCGGTTCCCGATAGCCCAGGCTTACGACCAACGACCGATCGAGTGCGGGAAACCCTGTTTAACTGGCTGGCACCGATGATTCAGGGCGCTCGCTGCCTAGATTGTTTTGCCGGCAGCGGCGCTCTTGGTCTGGAAGCGCTGTCTCGCTATGCTGGAGAAACCGTGTTGCTGGAATACGAGCGCAATGTGGCACGCCAGCTCACTAGTAATCTGGCTTTGCTAAACGCAGAAAATGGGCAAGTGGTGAATACCAACGCCCTGCAATGGTTGGCGCAACCGGGTAAACCTTTCGATTTGGTGTTTCTCGATCCGCCGTTCCGTAAAGGTTTGCTGGCAGAAACCGTCAACCTGCTAGAGCAGCAAGGCTGGCTGACCGATGAAGCCTGGATTTACGTAGAGGCCGAAGCGGAAAGCGCGGCCGCAGACGTACCGGCCAATTGGCAATTACACCGTGAAAAGGTCGCGGGGCAAGTCGCCTATCGCCTGTATATTCGTCACCATGCTGCGTCTGACGCAGCGCAGGAGCCAGAGAATGTTGATTAATTTCGGTCGTTTACTGATGCTGGGCGTATGGGCTTTTCTGATCCTGAACCTGATCCAGCCATTCCCTAGTCCGTTGAAATATTTTGTGAATGTCGCGATGATTTTTATGGTGCTGATGCATGGTTTACAGCTCACGCTGCTGAAATCAACTCAGCCTAAGGATCAACCGATTAGCGGCTGGCAGCAGGTCAAAATCTTTATCTTTGGTGTTTTTGAACTGTTGGCGTGGCAGAAAAAACAGCCGCCAATGCCGAAAAAGTAATTTCCATCCCTACGTACTTTTCCAAGCCAAAGCTATTTGGCTGGCTGAACGGCGGTAAAATCAATATAGCGGGTGCCTTGTAAACGCAGGGTGCCCTGCATACCGATATTAATTTGTTGATATTCCTGACGAGGCAAAACAATATTAATTTCACTGCCGCTCAGGAGCGGGCGAAAAGTCACTTCATAGCGTTTATCTTCCGCCACAATTTCTTCCCGCTGACGTGAACGACGATTCGGCGCTAAAACCTCACGTTTATTACTAACCTCAACCTGCAGGCTACGTATTGGAGCTTTATCATTCTCTGCATCCAGCCGGCGTTTTTGCCAATACTGGCGCGTGGCTAAAATAACAATCAGTGCCACAACCACAATAAAAATCAGCGGTGGTTTGCTCATGAATTACACCTAATAAATAAAGCTGTCGCCGTTATCAGATTCAGGGCTTATTGCCCGGTAAATAAGGGAAGTTCATCACGTTGGCTCCCAAATCAGAGATACGCGCGCTACCTTTTTCGGTCACGACATCAATACGGATGACGGAATGAAGTGGAATATAGCTACGGTTGACGCCAGAAAATTCGGTTTTCAGTTTTTCTGTCGACGGATCAACCAATAACGCCGATTGGCTATCAAATACAAAATCAGCAATCTCGATAAACCCGAACAAAGAGCTGGGCGTTATTTCACGGACATAGAGTTGATAATTCTTACCATTGTTCATGAACTGAATGCGGTAAAGAGTTTGATCGTTCGCCATGGTGTTACCTATCGCTATCCTTCGATAATCAAGCTTTCAGGGGAAGAGAACCGGTTATTAACATACCATGAAGGGCTTAAAGACGCATCCGTGCGGTTAGCGGGTTTATTCTGTCGTTCGACTGTAAATCAGGCTTGCCAGCGATTGCTTAGCCCTCCACCGGTTTACACCATTCACCGTGATCCATCCAATCTTCATCAGAGTCCCCTTTAATCCACACTTCATTGCCATACTGATGAATTAATAACGCCGGCTTATTTTGATCGATATTCTTCAGGTATTTATTATAGACGGGATGGCGGTTATTTAAGATATCGGCTTTGCCGTAATGTATCTTGCCGGGATATTTTCGATTATCGACAAAAGTGACATAGAAATTATCATTGCGCAGCTCAATTATGGCCCGCCCATTCTTGACCAACTTGCAATTATAAGTAAAGCCGGGAAATTCCGCACTATAGGCAACAGAACAGACTGAAAGAGTCATTACCATGATAAGTAACAATTTTTCTTTTTTCATTTTTAATTTCTGGCAAATAGCGTTCATATTAAAGTGGCAGAAATAAACTGACAGCTATGGCAGAGTATTATTATTCTCTACCGCTTATATAAGCTCATAAGCCTGCGCCAATTCTCGTATATTACCGGGTTCAATACTGTTACCCATTAAACACGGGGAATATTAATAGCATCTGCTCAGGCTATTTTCTATACTTTTATTAACGAAAGGTTACTTTGATGTAACAATAAATGCTTTAATTAAGTTAATATATTTATTTAAAATAATTATCACGCTTACTTTAGCGTCTGTTTTTCACACACTCAAGTACGAATTTTGACCTACGAATTCACGCCGTTGCATCACATATAAAATCGCATGCAAAAATCATTAGTAATCGAATAGCCCCTGTTGTTCATCCTGACGATCCCCTACACTGAAAAGAGACATTGGCTGATAATTATCGTTACCGAGCGGCTATTTTTTGCAGAAACTTTAGAGAAGAAGGATAAAAAATGAGTTGGCCATTCCTCGCTGTATTTTTTTCTGGTTGGTTGTTTGTTGATGCCAGCTACCGTGGGCCACGCTGGCAACGGTGGGTCTTCAAACCCGTAACCCTGTTACTGCTGGTTCTACTCGCCTGGCAAGCTCCGGTACTTGGGCCAGCCGGCTATCTGATCGTTCTCGGGCTGCTAGCCACCATGGCTGCCGACGCTTTGCTATTGCTACCCAGTGAGCGCTTACTTTATGCCATTGGCGCATTCTTCCTTTCTCACCTGCTGTATACCATCAGTTTCGCGACACAGATGACAGTCAGTATTTTCTGGCCGCTGCCGTTGGTGCTGATCATCATAGGTGCACTGTTACTGGCAACAATCTGGACCCGGTTGGAAGAAATGCGCTGGCCGATCGCAACCTATGTCGCCATGACGCTATTGATGGTGTGGGTTGCCGGTGAACAATACTTCTTACGGAGCACCGATTTTGGCTTTTCGCTGCTGATCGGCACTTCTTTGCTGCTGTTAGCCAATATTATCTGGCTGATCAATCGCTACCGTTTTTCTTTCAAAGCCGCTGATGCACTGGTCGCAGGCTGCTATTTTGTTGGTCACTTCCTGATTGTCCGCTCGCTCTATCTGTAAATATCTACGCCCCACGGACGGGGCGTACTGGTTTCTTCTTTCTCCTTTCTGCACAAATTCACCCGCGCAGCAAGTCCCAGTGGTTGATAAATCGAACTCTATTTAGCAATAATTCTCATCCTTCTATTGACTCTGGAGTTAGCTCCAAGGTGTAGAGTCCTCTCATCAACGGGGAATTAACTGTTCCGGGGGCACTATGCATTCACATCGCGACCACCAACATTCAGATGAAGTTCATGACCACAACAACGAAGGTCACGCACATATTCATACAGCCGATACACATTGCTGTAGTGCAACAAATACAGCGGTCGAAGAGGTATCTCAAGCTAGTAAACACTCACATTCTTCCAACTGTTGCAGCAGTGCCAAGCCTGATACGTCAGGGAATGATAGCGAATTAGAAGGGCTACCCAGCACGGGCGGTCAGCGTTATAGCTGGCATATAAAGGGGATGGATTGCCCAAGTTGCGCGCGTAAGATTGAAAATGCCGTAGGCGGTATCTCCGGCGTGGAACAAGCCAAGGTGCTGTTTGCTACGGAAAAGCTGGTGGTAGATGCCAAAACTGACGTCAGCCAACAGGTACAAAACGCCGTCGCCAAAGCGGGATTTAGCCTGCTGGACAGCCCCAAATCAGGGCAAAAAATGGCGGCCAATGAAAATAAGTTTCGCGAATATTTACCAATAATCGTACTGACGCTTTTGATGTTAGCCAGTTGGGGAATTTCATTAGTTAGCGAAGAAAGTGGCCGCATCGCCTTTATCGTCACAACCGTGGTGGGATTAATTCCTATCGCCGGTAAGGCACTGAAACTGATTCGTTCCGGCACGCCTTTTGCCATTGAAACCTTGATGAGCGTGGCAGCCATTGGCGCGTTATTTATCGGCGCAACGGCAGAGGCCGCCATGGTATTGCTGTTGTTTATGTTAGGCGAACTATTAGAGTCTTACGCCGCCAATCGTGCACGACGAGGCGTTTCAGCCCTGATGGCGCTAGTACCGGAAGACGCTTTGCTACTCAAAAATGGGCAACGGAGTCTGGTTCCTGTCAGCAGTTTACGGCCAGGAGACGTAATTGAAATCGCGCCAGGAGCGCGTCTGCCAGCCGATGCAGAGCTGGTTACACCTTTTGCCAGCTTTGATGAGAGTGCTTTAACCGGCGAGTCGATTCCGGTTGAACGACAACAAGGTGAAAAAGTGGCGGCAGGCAGCCTTTCCATCGACAGATCCGCCGAAATGCGCGTAATTTCCGAGCCGGGTAATAACGCCATTGACCGCATTTTACAGTTAATTGAAGAAGCGGAAGAACGCCGCGCGCCGATTGAACGCTTTATCGATCGCTTTAGCCGCATTTACACTCCATTAATTATGCTGCTGTCCGTTTTGGTGATTTTGATTCCACCTATGTTCTACGGCCAGCCTTGGGAACCTTGGATTTATCGAGGTCTAACCCTGCTATTAATCGGCTGCCCTTGTGCTTTGGTTATCTCCACGCCTGCGGCCATTACTTCCGCACTGGCGGCGGCAACTCGTCGCGGCGCGTTGATTAAAGGCGGAGCAGCATTGGAGCAACTTGGCATCATTCAAACCGTTGCCTTCGATAAAACCGGCACGCTGACCGAAGGTAAGCCTCAGGTGACCGACGTACTGCCGGTCAATGGCGTGACTGAAAATCGCCTGTTAACGCTAACCGCCGCCGTAGAAGCCGGTTCCCACCATCCTTTAGCTACGGCAATTTTACAGCGCGCCGCGCAGGAATCGACTTCGCTACCTCCCGCAGAGGAACGTCGGGCGTTGGCAGGTATTGGCGTCGAAGGGGTCGTTAACGGCATAAAAATATTGGTGAGTTCTCCGGGCAAACTGGCTCCACAATCGCTAGATAACCACTGGCAAACACAATTGGATCAGTTGGAAAGCAGCGGCAAAACCGCAGTTGCGGTGCTGGAAGAGGGGCGCTTTATTGGTCTGCTGGCGCTGCGGGATACTCTGCGCACAGATGCAAAACAGGCGATTAATGCGTTGAAAAATCTGGGTATTCAGGGCGTGATGCTGACCGGTGACAATCCGAGAGCCGCAGCGGCAATTGCCAATGAACTAGGCATCGACTATCGAGCTGGATTATTACCCGCGGATAAAGTAGAGGCGATCACCGCGCTGAATAAGGCTAAACCCACGGTCATGGTCGGTGATGGCATAAACGACGCGCCCGCGATGAAGGCCGCCAGTATTGGCGTCGCTATGGGGAGCGGAACCGATGTGGCGCTGGAAACCGCCGATGCAGCGTTGACCCACAACCGGCTGACCGGATTAGCGGAAATCATCGTGCTATCACGTGCCGCTCGCGCCAATATTCGGCAAAACATCGCTATTGCGCTGGGATTGAAGGGAATTTTCCTGATTACTACTTTGCTGGGATTAACCGGTCTGTGGCTGGCAGTGTTGGCCGATTCGGGCGCAACGGCTCTCGTTACCGCCAACGCCTTGAGATTACTGAGAAAACGCGAAATTTAACCGGGTAGAATTTTATCCGAATATTGTTCACTCCCAAGGCTCTGCACGAGCCTTGGTTTTTTTCCTGACTAAGCCTTAATGCCCTTACGCACCAGATAACGATAAGGGGCAGTCTCCACTTCCTGTGCCACCAGTTCATGATCCATAAAGCGGCAAAATCCGGGAATATCGCGGGTTGTGGCAGGATCGTCGGCGATAATCAACAAAGTCTGTCCTTCTTCCATATGGCGAACCGTTTTCCGCACCATCATTACCGGTTCCGGGCAACGTAGGCCCAGCGTATCAAGGGTTTTATCCGGATGGGCAAAAAGATCTGTCATTGGTTTTCTCTTATCAGCGATTGAGCAAATTTTAATCTCGGCGGGAAGTGCCCGATGAAGGGCAGCTAGTTTACTCCGCCCATTTTGCGGTGCAAGCTACGCTAACGTTTGCGCTAAAATTAACCATTGCATTCGTTGCGCAAACAAGTATTATGCCGCCGCGCCGTAGAAACTGCGGGCACATTTTGTTTGGGTTCCCTCACCCCAATAACCAAAAAGGTCACATCTATGTTTTCGTTTACGCCCCAACAGCGGATGACCGCTTTGGTATGGCTTTCGCTATTCCATATTGTCATCATCACATCCAGTAACTATCTGGTGCAATTACCGATCGCTATCTTCGGTTTTCACACCACATGGGGAGCTTTTACCTTTCCCTTTATCTTTTTAGCTACCGATCTGACCGTGAGGATTTTTGGTGCGCCTTTAGCTCGCCGCATTATTCTCTCAGTGATGTTACCTGCATTGGTAATTTCCTATCTGGTTTCAGCCCTGTTCTTTCAGGGAAGCTGGCAGGGATTCCCCGCGCTCACTAGCTTTAACGTGATGGTAGCCCGTATCGCCGTAGCCAGCTTTATGGCCTACGTATTAGGGCAGATTCTGGATGTACAGGTATTTAACCGCCTGCGTCAGCGCAGCGCCTGGTGGGTTGCACCTACGGCAGCGATGTTCTTCGGCAATATCAGCGATACGCTGGCCTTCTTCTTTATTGCCTTCTATAAGAGCAGCGATCCCTTTATGGCGGCCAATTGGGTCGAAATCGCCTTGGTAGATTATACCTTTAAGCTACTGATCTGCCTCCTATTCTTTCTTCCTGCCTATGGTGTAATGCTGAATATGCTGCTGAAATATTTCGCCAGTAGAACGGCGTCGCAGCCAGCGGTACAAATCGGCTAATCTACCACCTGCCGGTTAATGGCGGCCCGCCTACGGCCGCCAGATTCTTCTGGAATTCCGTGTAATACCTGCCTACTCACAATTCTTTACCGAGGAGCCTGTTGCTTTTATCCGCTGAATAAGGTGCGATACGGGTCATTCAGTCAAGGTTAAAGACTCTCATCCAGAAGGAATTCCCATGAATAAGATGACCAAACTTTTCGCCGTTGGTTTATTGGTTACCGGGCTAAGCGCCTGCGATGTCAAAAACGACAACAACGTTGGCCAGCCGGTGAGTTTATTGGAGGGTAATATCGCCCTGGTTCTGCCCACCGAATTTACCGATCAAAGCGATAAAATCAGCAGCCCTTCCAGTAATAAACGCGTTTATGCGACCAAAAACGGTGAAAAAGCCGTAGTGATCATTTTGAATGAAAAAGACACCGCCGGTTTGGATGTATTGGCTCAGCGTTTGATCGAACAGCAAAAAGGTCGCGATGCCAATCTGCAAATCGTCACCAATAAAACCATTCAGGTTGACGGCAAGCCGTTGCAGCAACTGGATAGCATTATCACCAGCGGCGGCCAGAAGGCTTATTCATCGGTCGTTATGGGTAACGTCGATAACAACAGCATGACGCTGCAAATTACCGTTCCAGCCGAAAATCAACAGCAGGCGCAGACCGAAACTGAATCCATTATCAGCACCCTGAAGCTGAAATGAATGCAGATAATCCCGCAGCGGAGTTGTAACGCTCCCTGCGGGGTTTTCTCACCAAATTTGAGCGCCACTGCGGCGCTCTGATTGTTTACGCTAACGCGCGAGCCAGTAGCGTAATCGGATGCTCACATTTCTTGCTGGTCGACATTTCAATCTGCCATTTACAGGTTTCACAATCCGTAATCACCAAATCTACCCCGCTCTCCTCAATCTGACGAAATAACGAAGCGCCAATGCCTTGCGAAGTGGCGTAATTCTCAGATTTAAACCCATAAGTACCGGCAATTCCACAGCATTGAGAATCCAGCGTAATCAGTTCGACGCCGGGAATTCGACGCAGCAACGCCAGTGTATAAGCAGTCCAGCCCATTTTCTCCATATGACACGGCGTATGGTAAGCAATGCGCAGCGGCAGGCGTTTCAGCGGTAATTCCCGCCCCTGATCCAGTAAACGGTAAAGATAACGAGTTGCCAGTTCAACGCGATCGCGCACCGGCGTGGTATCCACATCCAATAAATGAGGATATTCATCTCGTAGAGTAAAAGTACAGCTGGAAGAAGTGGCAACCACCGGAATATCCCGCGTGATGACCGCATCTGTCAGCGATTCCAGATTAACTTTAGCCTGCTTTTTAGCCTGATCGATAAAGCCGTTGGCAATCAAAGGGACGCCGCAGCACTTTTCTCGTTTGAGCAACTGCACGCCGATATTCATTGCATTGAAAACGCTGATTAAATCTTTCCCCAGCTGCGGATGATTGTAATTAACAAAGCAGCCGTGGAAAAACGCCACCTGTTCGGCATATTGTTGCTGTTTAGCCGCCTGCTGACGATACCAGCGGCGGAAAGTACCAAAAGAGTATTTAGGCAATTCACGGCGATGATCGATTTTCAGGGCTTTATCCAGCAAGTGACGCACTGGTTTTAATCCAGTGATAGCATTCACTACCGGTGCAAATGGCGTCGACAAAGAGCCCATTAAATCGGTATGGCTTAAAATAGCGTCACGCAGTTTTGGTTTATTACTGCTGTAACTGGCTTTAGCACGTTGAATAATGTCGCCGATTTTAACGTCGGAAGGACAAGCCACTTCACAACGTTTACAGTTGGTACAATATTTCAGCGCTTCGTCATACAGCATCGGATCTTTTAATCGCAGACGTTCGCCATCAGGCCCTGCCTGCTTTGGCCCCGGATAAAGCGGATTGACCTTGGCTACCGGGCAATAAGTGGTGCATACCGTACATTTAATGCAGCTTTCGAAGCTGTTATCCCGCGGCAAACTCATAGTTTAACCTCCGTGGCATCGGTAATCTGCTGAGCAGCGAACAAAGCACTGGTTAATGACACACCGGCACCGCAGCCTTGCTGTAGGGGGTCATAGCCGCCCAACACCGCTCCAATCGCATAAAGATTTTCCAAAGGCTCGCCGCCGCGCATAGCGCGTAACTGCTTATCGGTCTGCACGCCGAACTGTAGGTAAGGCTGAGCATCAAACATGTCGCTGCGACTCCAGTCCGCCCGATTACTCAGAGAAAGCATATCCAGCCCTAAAATGGGTTCGTAAACCCGATCGAATCCGGCAATCAATCCGTTGCTAAAGAAACTGCCGCTCGCCAGTACGACATGAGGCGCTCGTAGCGGAATATCTCCGTGGTTACGGCTATACAAGCCGGTGACACGATTACCCTCGAGTTCAGCTCGTAGTACCGAATCTCCCGGCATGACTAACCCACCAAGATGTTGAAAACGTTGGCGTAATTCCTGGTGCAGACGCATACCCAATAACGATGGAGGCAGAGTCGGCAATAGCATAATCGGCTTGCCGACCGCCAGTCGCAGGGCTTCCAACTGTACCGGATTATCCAGACCGATACAGGCGGGCAATAAAATCGCCTGAGCGTGCGTAGACAAGCGGCTCAATTCTTCAGCCAAGGGAGGCAGGCTTTCCGCCAAATCCAAAACGCGGGCGATATTCACCGCGCGAAATTCACTAGGATTATCACGCAGCCGATCTAATGCCGGCAAATGCATATAGCTGGACGTCGCCGCGACGCCCTGCGCCTGTAAGGAATCCGCCACCATCTGCGGCTGAAAATCGAGGAATCCTTCAATACCGATAACGGCAATTCGCTCCCAAGGTAAAGTTCCGTTCAACGGTGTAGTGGGAATTTCTGCAGGACTGAGCCACGTTGGGCGTTGACTGCCCAGCGGCGTAATGCGCATGTGGTTTTCCGCCGCACTACCGACAAAAGAAAGGTGGCAACGCTCCAGTAATTTCTGCGCTTCATCCACCAGTTCGATGACCACCGCCCCCATTTTGCTGTAAGGATGCTCAGGTGCCTGTGCCGCCAAGGCTTCTAATGCCGTAAGAGGCTGGCGCACTTCGCTGCCATCAGGCAACTGAGCCAAAAGATCGAGAGAACCGGATGAAAAATGCAGCGCACTTTGCCCGGCGCTGACGATGGCGCAAGACTTTCCCTGCTCCGCCAGACGAATACCGCAGGTTAGCCCCGCCAGCCCGCCGCCAATGATAATGGCATCAAATTTCATCGCTTTTCTCCTGCGCCGATGGAATCGCGGCAGTCTGGTGACCCAGCCCGCACAGTCCTTGATATACCCAACTGGTAAATTCACTTTCCCGCAGCGCATCGCCCCAGGCAATTGGACGGACGCCTTTCCAGCGCTCGTTGAGGAATTGGGTCAGTTGCTCGCGAGATTGCTGTGGCGTGGTGACATTAAAACGATTTAGTAAGCCAGCGGCACGACAGGCGCAGAGTTCACCCTGACAGGTTCCCATCCCGACGCGAGTGCGTCTTCGTAAATCCAATAAATTGTTTACCGTGAGCGATTCGACGGCATAACGCACTTCACCTGCGGTCACAGCTTCGCATTCGCATACCAGGCTATTATCCAGCCGATTACCGTCCAATAATTGAGTGGCTCTATCTCCGTGACGATAAACCGCAGAGCCGCGAATACTGGCTGGCAGAGAAACAACCTTACGTAAAGTCTGTTCTGCGGACTGGCGAGAACCGGGCAGCGGCTCTTGTGCCGTGGTGCAACTGGCCTGATGCCCCAGTTTTTCACACACTTTATCCGTCGCCCATTCTGCCATTAACCGGTAAGTCATTAATTTGCCACCAGTAATGGTGATAAAACCCTCCAGCCCATCGCGGCTGGCGTGATCCAGCAAAACAATACCGCGGCTAACGTTACGGCCGCTCGGATCGTCGTCGCTGGCGACCAGAGGACGAACGCCAGCATAGGCGCGTAAAATGCGGGTTGCCGCCAGTTTCGGCGACAGTTTCGATCCTTCCCGAATCAAAATATCCACTTCCTGTGGCGTGACGATCATGTTGTCTATCTGGTCATAATCGATATGCGTTGAGGTCGTACCGATCAGTGAAATAGTGTCTCCCGGCACTAAAATATCGGCGTCGGCCGGTTTGCGGCAACGGTTAATCACCATGTTATTAATGCGGTGCCCCAAAATCAGTAACGCGCCTTTCGCAGGGAACATTCGCACTCGCAGATCGGCATACTCGGCAATGTGTTGCCCCCAAATGCCTGCGGCGTTAACCACGATTCGGGCATGAATTTTATACTGGCGCTGGTTTTTGTGATCGAAAACGCTCACGCCGGTCACTCGGTCACCCTGACGGATAAGACCAATAACTTCATGATATGTCAGTACATTAGCGCCATGTTCGCGAGCGTCCAGCATATTGGCGGCGGCGAGACGGAAAGGGTCAACGGTGCCGTCAGGTACTTTAACTGCACCAATCATGGCCGGATTGGCCGCCGGTTCCATTCGCAGCGCCAACGCCGGATCGATCGCTTCCGCGTCAATACCCGCCAACTGGCAGCGGGTGATAAATTGCTGCTGATATTCGAGAGAATCTTCTGGCAGCGTGATAAACAAGCCATTGGTTGGTTCAATACAGTGGCGGGCAATACGTTTGAGGATACGATTCTCTTCAATACATTCTTTGGCTGATTCGCCGTCGGTTACCGCATAGCGCGCGCCGCTGTGCAGCAAGCCGTGATTCCTGCCAGTCGCACCGGTAGCGATGTCGTGTCGCTCCAGTAAAATACAGCCTAACCCACGGCGGGCGCAGTCTCTAGCTATGCCCGCACCGGTGGCGCCGCCGCCAATGATGATGACATCCGTTTCGCTGTAAGGAGAACTGTTCGTCATGAAAGACCCCACTCTATAGACAACCGCCTGGCGGTCAATTTTACATCTATTGAGACACAATAATTAGGGTCATTGTTTGATAAGGAACAAAAACGAACCAAAAACGAAAACCAAATGATGGATAAAAACCATGATTGTGATCAAAGTCACACAGGAGCACCCACTTTTTATTTCAAATCGTTAACCAATCGCTCAAAATCGCACCCGCTTACATAAAACTGTAACAATTGCGCCATCCCTCACAGATAAACAACGCGTTTTTATCTAGCATTGCGCTCGTTATAGAACATAAACGATAACCAGGTTGGCAGTTCAACCACCCGCTAGACACCAGGCTATGCTGGGATCAAAAAGTACGTATAACGCCATTGGAGGCACTCATGTTGAGTATATTTAAGCCTGCGGCTCACCAAGCCCGGCTGTCAGAAGATCGGATTGATCCGACTTATCGCCGATTACGCTGGCAAATATTTATGGGCATCTTCTTCGGTTACGCTGCCTATTATTTGGTTCGCAAAAACTTTACATTGGCCATGCCGTATTTGATCGAGCAGGGCTTCTCCCGTGGGGATTTGGGTTTTGCCTTATCCGGTATTTCCATTGCTTACGGTTTCTCTAAATTTATCATGGGTTCGGTTTCCGACCGCTCAAACCCACGCGTGTTTCTCTCCGCCGGTTTGATTCTGGCCGCCGCCGTGATGCTGTTTATGGGCTTTGTCCCTTGGGCTACCTCCAGCATTGCCGTGATGTTCGTTCTACTCTTCCTGTGCGGTTGGTTCCAGGGAATGGGCTGGCCTCCGTGCGGTCGAACCATGGTTCACTGGTGGTCGAAGAAAGAGCGTGGCAGCATCGTATCCGTTTGGAACTGCGCCCATAACGTCGGTGGTGGTCTGCCGCCATTGCTGTTCCTGCTGGGAATGGCCTGGTTTAACGACTGGAAAGCCGCGTTATATATGCCTGCTTTCGGTGCCATTTTAGTGGCGTTGATCGTTTTCGGTCTGATGCGCGATACCCCTCAATCCTGCGGTTTACCACCGATTGAAGAGTACAAAAACGACTATCCAGACGATTACTCGAAAGAAGCAGAAGAAGAACTGACGGCTAAACAGATCTTCATGCAATACATTCTGCCGAATAAATTGCTGTGGTATATCGCCATTGCCAACGTATTCGTATACCTGCTGCGTTACGGCATTCTGGACTGGTCACCAACCTACCTGAAAGAAGTGAAACACTTCGCTCTGGATAAATCCTCATGGGCCTATTTCTTGTATGAATATGCCGGGATTCCAGGAACGCTGCTGTGCGGCTGGATGTCCGATAAAGTGTTTAAAGGTAACCGCGGTGCAACCGGCGTGTTCTTTATGATACTGGTCACTATTGCCACCATCATTTACTGGCTGAACCCGGTCGGCAACCCAGGCATTGATATGGCCTGTATGATCACCATCGGCTTCCTGATTTATGGCCCAGTAATGCTGATTGGTCTGCATGCGCTGGAACTGGCACCGAAGAAAGCGGCAGGCACTGCGGCGGGCTTCACCGGTCTGTTCGGTTATCTGGGCGGATCGGTTGCAGCTAGCGCCATCGTTGGTTATACCGTTGACTTCTTCGGTTGGGACGGCGGCTTTATGGTGATGATTGGCGGCAGCATTCTGGCGGTTCTATTACTGATCGTCGTTATGTTCAGCGAGAAAAAACATCACGAAGAGATGGCAAAAAACCGCGCTAACTAAGGCTCGGTAGTCAATCTCAGCGTTTCAGGCCGTGCCGTTATCTTTGGCGACACGGCCTTTTTTGTACCCTAAAACCAAAAGTGGAGTAGGTAAACCATGCAAACTCACGTTAAAGCCTTGGTAGCTGGCATTATTCTGGCCTCATCAATGGCCGGAGTAGCTCAGGCCGCAGAGAAAATTGTCATCGCACATCGCGGTGCCAGCGGCTATTTGCCAGAACATACCTTACCGTCGAAAGCGATGGCTTATGCTCAGGGAGCCGATTACTTAGAACAAGATTTAGTGATGACTAAAGATAATGAGTTGGTGGTTTTACACGACCATTATCTGGATCGAGTTACCGATGTTGCGGAGCGCTTCCCAGATCGGGCGCGTAAAGATGGACGTTACTACGCCATTGATTTTACTCTGCCAGAAATCAAATTCCTGAAATTCACCGAAGGTTTTGATATCAAAGACGGCAAAAAGGTACAAAGCTACCCGGGCCGGTTCCCAATGGGTAAATCCGATTTCCGTGTGCATACCTTCCAGGAAGAGATCGAGTTCATTCAAGGATTGAATCACTCAACCGGTAAGAATATCGGTATCTATCCAGAAATTAAGGCGCCGTGGTTCCACCGTCAGGAAGGAAAAGATATCTCTGCCAAGGTGCTGGACGTGCTAAAAGAGTACGGTTACACCACCAAAGGAGACAAAGTTTATCTGCAATGCTTTGATGCCAATGAACTAAAGCGAATTAAGAACGAGCTGGAACCGCAAAAAGGCATGGATTTGAAACTGATTCAGTTGGTGGCCTATACGGATTGGAATGAAACCTATGAACAACAGCCAAACGGTAAGTGGGTAAATTATAGCTATGATTGGATGTTCAAACCGGGCGCGATGAAGCAGGTCGCACAGTACGCTGACGGTATTGGGCCGGATTATCATATGCTAGTGGCAGCCGAATCTACGCCGGGCAAGATTGTGCTAACTGAGATGGTTAAGGATGCCCACGCCAGCAATATGATGGTGCATCCATACACGATTCGCGCCGATGCGTTGCCGAAATATGCCACCGACGTCAATCAGCTGTACGACATTATCTACAATCAGGCGCAGGTTGACGGTGTGTTTACTGATTTCCCAGATAAAGGCGTTCAGTTCCTGCAAAAGCAGGGGCAGCATAAGTAACCAAAATATCAGGGCGCATTTTTATGCGCCCTGTCCATCAAAAATAAGCCACTTGCTCTTTTGCTTGAAAGATCTGAGCTAAATAGCCCTTAAACTGTTCGGTAATCTGTTCTGCCGCATCATTCATATCTATATAGGTGGTTGCCAGCACTAGCCCATCAGCGACAGAAAATATCACTTTATTGCCGTAGTTATAGGACAAAAGTTGTAGCAAACAATCGTATTGCTGAGGCACTGGAGCAAACGGGCAAATCAATTCTGCGTTATCATCCTCAGTATCAATATAAACAATAAATTCGTCATTTATATTAATATAATTATCTTCTCCATGAGGAGTGGTGGCAAAATATTGAAGTAGTAATTGCGAGCTTTCATCCATGACTGTACCTATTTATTATAAGGAGCTAATCCACGAAGTTGCTTAACCAGGTCTGTATCATCGACCCGTTTTACGGCAACATTTTTGATTTTATCAAAAGCTTTACTCCCTTCGGTATGCATATTAGCGGCTTGAATTTGAAGGTTACTGCTATTTAATGCGACCATTTTATAAAGTGCTTTCCCATCAACCGATAATTCCCTACTAGGAGAGAGCGAATGGTTAAAATGTAATGATGCCAACTCACGCTTAACTTCTATATCAAGTAAAGCCGTGCGATCTTTACCACTTTTACAATTCCAACAAGGCGTCACACCAATAGCATTGGAAAGTAACACTATTCGCCTGACAAATTTATAGGGATCAATTTTATTAGAGTAAGATTTATCATGCCACATTTCCATTAACTGCCTCGACAGTTCTCTAACCAATTTTATATTATTATCATCCGGTTTATTTTTCGTATTAATAAGATAATCGCCCACCCAGCCGCCTGGTTTAGAGATGTCCAGCTCATCACCTAGCATTAATTTTATAGAGGGTTCATTGTATTGATTTGAAACCTCCCAAGACTTATTCTTTGGAATACCAAATCCATTAGGGAATATAGGTAGAAAGGCCATTGAATTAACGCCAAAGTTAAATGCGGCCAACTGTAAATTCATTTTAATTTCTTGTTGCTTCCCACTCGCGTCGCGTATATATAAAACTAATGGCTTGGATTCTGACAATGTTTTCCAAGCGCCCATCTGTATCGTTAACTGAGTCCCTTCCGTGTCCTTCAAAAAATCCTGCGCCGTCAGTAAGCTAGTAGAAGTTAACCGCAAATCAATTGTCTCTCCATTCAGAGCCTTTTGCAGCTTTTCTGGATGCTGGAACAATGCGGCAAGAACGACTTCGCGTCCGCGTTCAAGCGCTATCGATTGACTGTCTTCCTTGCTAATTTTCACGCTATGCGGACCAAGAGAGGCATGACGAATCCCCTCGAGCAAAATCTCTGGCCGCCCGTTCTTCTGTAACGAAAACTTAGACACCCACAAATTAACTGCGTGCTGAGAATTACCGCTATCAGCAGAACAAACGCCACCATTTTTATAACTAGTGGGGAATATGTCATCCTCTCCCTGCTCAAGTTTCAATTGACCGGCAGGTATTGACTCACTAATAAATTTGCATCCCAAATAGTCAAACTGAGACTTTTGTATATTCCACTCTGCCGTATTCAATAATCTGATACTGGCTTGCTTAAATTCCCGCTTAGCATTCTCTTTGGCTAACTTAGCGTTCATTCCTTGTTCTTTATAAAATTGAGTGAGAACATCCATAACTTCTTTCTTACAGTGTTTAATACTGTCGTATTCAGCATTGCTAATGGGCTGGTTTTCTAATGAAGTAGGATTTTTTAAATTATTCTTTTTAAATTCCAAATCCATTGTGGCTTCTAACTTTCCATAAAAACCATTGGAATCATCATCTTTCAAAACATCCAGAGCCACTTTGATATAATCTAATTTTAATTGGCGAGTGTCTTTAGCATAATTCAATATATGATCTGAAAATGAACTTTCTTTTGATTTATCTCTGGCATGTTTTTTTATCGTCATGCTTTTTTGTTCAAATTTATCTATCGCTTTATCTTTCGCCTGTAGGTCACCCTCACCGTTTCTTATATAATGTTGACAAAGAATATCCACAATTTCATTCTCGTGCTGTGTAACACTAATATCATTAGTAATATCAGTCGATAGTTCGAACGATGGTTCTATATCTCCTAATTCTTTTGAAATGGTATTTATCTTTTTGATAAAAGGCATTTTTTCGAGAGAATAGCCAGTGGCGGATTTATCATTATCCGGGATCAACACCTCAAGAGCTATATCCGCATATCTCAACTTTAGCTGTCTGATTGAACTCCTTATTGTATCAACCGACTCTGATTTCTTCTGATGGATATAGCTAACACCAGCAATATTTTCTGGCTTACGCGGAGGTGAAGAACCAAACCCTAATATTTTCTTGTTCTCACTCTTTTCAACTTTATCATATGAATGATTAGATTTAGTTACATTATTATTTATCGCAAAGTCGTTTGACATAGGACCTCCACACATCAATAAATGCAAAACAAACTATATTGCAGTTAATAATGTTTTTTTGGTTCGAGTGGAGGATATAACAAAACAATTTTATAAGTACTGAGAAGGGAAAGAAATTCAGGGCGATAGAACATCGCCCCGTTTGAGCGTTAGGCTAAAAACATTTTACGCAGATAGTGCGGTACTGCGTCGTCAGCGTTTGAACCTATCACTTCCAGATCCGGTAAAATATCTTTCAGACGTTGGTGAGCATCACGCATGATGCAACCCTTACCGGCCATCGACAGCATTTCCAAATCATTCATTCCATCACCAAAAGCGATGCATTCTTTCAGTGAATAACCGATAATTTTGGATACCTGCTCCAATGCATGGCCTTTAGACACACCGCCGCCCATCACTTCCAGACAGGTTGGGAAGGAAAAACTGACGTTCACGCGATCGCCCCAACGAGCATTGATGGCTTCCTCCAAAATCAGCAGCTTATCGTGATCTTCGCAGGTGAAATAAACCTTGCACACGCCTTCGGTCGGCAGTAATGCAGGTTCGAATAGCTGATAGGTGAACACCGATTCACGGAAAAACTCTTCCTGCTCCGGACTTTCGCGATTCATATACCAATCGTCATTTAAATAAACGTTGGTCAGAATATCCGGATTATCGTGCTCCATGCTGTATAGATCGCGGGCGATATCACCATCCAGATTATGGCTAAAAATCAGCTCTCCGGCGGTGTTATGTACGCGCGCACCGTTAGAGGTAATCATAAAGGCACTGATCTCCAGACTATCGCGAATCTGTGACACATCAATATGATGGCGACCTGTAGCAAACACGAAATGCACGTCACGTTCGGTCAGTAGCTTCAATGTCTCTTTAGCGTAAGGAGTCAAAATGTGGTCAGGGGACAGCAGGGTGCCGTCTAAATCGGAAGCGACAACATGATACATAGCGGTATGTTCTAACCTCTGGTGGAGTTGGCGTCAGCGTCGACGCTCAGTTGATGATGTTGCGCAAAAAAACGCAATATGGCGCTTAACGCCTCTACACGCAGCTTGTCCCGCTCGAACAGGATCTCATGGCGTGCTCCTTTGATAACTCTGGGAGCGCCCCCGTCACAGGGATGCCCAGCCTGAGCCATTACCTGACAAAAAGCGTCCTGAGCCGGGTTTGATACCACCCGATCTTCACTGGCCTGCAACAATAATATTGGCGTGGTGATTTTATCTGCCTCGGCGATTATCTGCTCGCTGGCACGCAGGCTTTCCCTCACCCAGTGATAGGTAGGGCCGCCAACGCGTATTTCTGGCGTATCCGCGTAGTGACGTAGGCAGCGGCGATAGCGCTCGCGACTGTGGGTCAGCATATTCACTACATAAGGCAATGGCCGCCACTGACCGGTGCCAATCGCGTAGTAATCCCGCATGTTCTGGCGCTTTTCGGCCCAATCGACAATGCGGTGCGCCAGCCATTTCGGCATAGGTAGATGAATACCCAACATCGGTGCACAAAGCGCCGCAGCATCAAACGCCGTCGGTTCCCGGGCCAGATAGCGTAGCAGAATCGCACTGCCCATCGAGTGAGCCAGCGCAAAACGTTCCAGATAATGGCTATTACTGATTTCCCGCTCGACCCACTGAGCAAAATCTTCCACATAGTCATCAAAATTAACGACGTGGCCACGATTAGGATCTTCTAGCATTCGGCCAGAACGCCCTTGACCACGATGATCCAGCACCATGACGTCATAACCTTGCTGAAACAGATCGTAGGCAACTTCCGGATATTTTACGTAGCTTTCAATGCGACCCGGAACCAACATCACCACTTTGTTGTGATGAGGGGAACGGAAGCGAACATAGCGGATAGGTACATTATCGACGCCAGAAAACTCGTCTTCTTCCCGCTGCTGCCAGAAATCCAGCAAAGGCCCGTTAGCAAAGGCGGCAAATCGCGCTTCACGGGTTAACCAGTTTTCAGTTTTTTTCTCTAACGGCATAGGGTTGTTAATTGCATCCTTAAACCGGCGTCCTGTGGTTTTTCCGAGCTATAGCAGATCTAAAAACAATAGCGTATTGTGGCATAAATTTACTCATTCAGGGAATTTTGCCGATGACCTTCGACTGGTGGCTAACCTATCTGGTGACAACCTTTATCCTCAGCCTGTCGCCGGGTTCTGGTGCCATTAACACCATGAGCACCACCATCAGCCACGGTAAACGCGGTGTTGTCGCATCCATTGCCGGCTTGCAGCTTGGCCTGGCGCTGCATATCGTTTTGGTCGGCATTGGTCTGGGCGCTCTCATTTCCCAATCCCTGCTGGCTTTCGAAATACTGAAATGGCTGGGAGCGGCCTATCTGATTTGGCTGGGTATTGTACAGTGGCGAGCGGCTGGCGCTGTGGATCTTCATGCGCTTGCCACTAGTCTGCCTCGGAGAAAACTGTTCAAAAGAGCGATTTTCGTCAATCTGACCAACCCGAAGAGCATTGTTTTTCTGGCCGCGCTGTTTCCACAGTTTGTATTGCCTCATCAGCCGCAGGCGGCACAATATCTGATTCTGGGCGCGACTACGTTGATAGTGGATATCATCGTGATGATTGGGTACGCCGCGCTGGCTACGCGAATTGCTGGTTGGATTAAGGCCCCGCACCAGATGAAGTTGCTTAACCGTATTTTCGGCGGTTTATTTATGCTGATAGGCGCATTGTTGGCGACAGCCAAAAAAGTGTAGCCGAGAAGTGAATATCTGGCCGGAATACTAGTGATCCGGCCAGTAAGGGTTATTTCGAAAATATCAGATGCAATCCGAAACCAACAAATAATACGCCCGCCAAACCATCAATCCATTTCGACAAACGCTGGTAACCGCGGCGCATCACCGGCAGGGCAAATACACAGGCAACAACGCTGAACCAGATAAAGGTTTCTGCAACGATCAGGATAAACAATCCCCAACGTGCGCCAGCGCTGACGTCATCTCCGACAAACAGCGAGAATACGCTGCCAAAATAGATCACCGCTTTCGGGTTAGATAAGTTGGTCAGAAAGCCGCGCAGGAAAGTACGGCCGCGGACTGGCAGCGTCATTTCTACCTCGCCTTCCCCCAGCTCGCCTTTGGCCCTGGCTGATTTCAGCAATTGCCAGCCCATCCAGCACAGATAAAGCCCACCGCCGACCATAATAACCTGATGCAGCCACGCCATTTTTTGCAGAATTAAATGCAGCCCCATCAAGGCCACGCCTGCCCAAACCACAATTCCCAGAGATATTCCTACCACGCCCATCATTGCTTCGCGACGGGAACGGCTGGCGGCAGTTTGAGAAACGAAAAAGAAGTCAGGGCCGGGGCTCATCAAGGCAATAAGGTGAACCAACGCCACGGTAAGAAAAAGCATCAACATGAAGATAATCCGACAGGAAATGAGAGAAGAAAAACCACTGTATCACGAGGACGGCAGCCCAACCAGACTGCCGTTTATGCTTTATATTCAACGCTGGCAGGCGCTATTCATCGTTATCCACATGATCGCGAATCATCGCCATAAATGGCGCGCCGAAACGTTCCAGTTTACGCTGCCCTACGCCGTTGACGCTGAGCAATTCGCTGGCCTTAATCGGCATCTGCTCCGCCATTTCCAGCAGCGTCGCATCGTTAAAGACGACATAAGGCGGAATGTTTTCTTCGTCAGCAATGGACTTACGCAGTTTGCGCAATTTGGCAAACAGTTTGCGATCGTAATTGCCACCGTAGGACTTCTGATTAGCGCTGCTGCGCGGTTTCAGGCTTTGAATGCGCGGCACCGCCAGTTGCAGCGGAATTTCGGCACGCAAAATAGGTCTGGCGGCCTCGGTTAATTGCAGGGCGGAAAACTGCGCGATATTCTGGCTGAGTAAGCCTAAATGGATTAACTGGCGCAGAACGCTCACCCAATGCTCATGGGTTTGATCCCGGCCAATGCCGTACACCGACAGTTTATCGTGCCCCATTTCGCGAATACGCTGATTATTCGCTCCACGCAGCACTTCCACGATATAGCCCAAACCAAAGCGTTGCCCAACGCGATACACGCAGGATAAGGCTTTTTGAGCGTCACCCAGCGCGTCATAACGTTTCGGCGGGTCAAGGCAGATATCACAGTTGCCGCAGGCCTGTTGTTTCCCTTCGCCAAAATAATTTAGCAATACCAAACGGCGGCAGGTTTGCGCTTCGGCAAAAGCCCCCATGGCATTCAGTTTATGACGTTCGACGTCCTGCTGAGCACCGGCAGGCTTTTCTTCCAGACAGCGGCGCAACCACGCCATATCCGCCGGATCATAAAGTAAAATCGCTTCCGCAGGCAGGCCATCACGCCCGGCGCGCCCCGTTTCCTGATAATAAGATTCGATAGTCCGCGGAATATCAAAATGCACCACAAAACGGACGTTTGGCTTGTTGATACCCATCCCAAAAGCCACGGTGGCAACCACCACCTGTAAATCATCGCGCTGAAACGCTTCCTGAACCTGGGCCCGTCGTTCGTTATCCAGACCGGCGTGATACGCGGCCACGCTCAGGCCGCGGCTTTGTAGACGCGCAGTGGTATCTTCAACTTTAGCCCGACTATTGCAGTAAATAATGCCGCTTTTACCACGTTGATCCTGCACAAAGCGCCAGAGCTGATCCAGCGGCTTGAACTTCTCAACCAAGGTATAGCGAATATTGGGCCGATCGAAACTGCTGACCTGAATCAGCGGCTGATTAAGATCCAGCAACCGAACAATATCGCCGCGCGTGGCTTCGTCCGCCGTGGCGGTGAGAGCAATAACTGGCAACGCGGGAAAACGACGTTTGAGCTGACCCAGAGCGCGATATTCCGGGCGGAAATCGTGTCCCCATTGGGAAATACAGTGAGCCTCATCAACCGCCAGCAGCGCCGGACGCCAATGCTCAAGCTGTTCGAGGAAGTTTTCCATCACTAAGCGCTCGGGAGCGATATACAGCAGTTTAATCTGACCACTGCGGCAACCTTCCATCACGGCCAGTTGCTGCTCGCGAGTTTGTGATGAATTGAGACAACCCGCGGCGACGCCGTAGGCCTGAAGTTGGTCAACCTGATCTTTCATCAGTGAAATCAGCGGAGAAACCACCAGCGTCAAGCCATCCATCACCAGCGCCGGGATCTGATAACACAAGGATTTTCCGCCGCCCGTCGGCATCACCACCAGACAGTCCTGCCCGGCGAGCGTTGCATTGATGATTTCTTGTTGCCCTGGCCGGAATTGTTGGTAGCCGAAAGTCTCTCGCAAGACCTGCGCTGCCAGCTGTTCCTTATT
Organism: Yersinia sp. IP36721; assembly: GCF_003634395.1. Lineage (NCBI taxonomy): Bacteria > Pseudomonadati > Pseudomonadota > Gammaproteobacteria > Enterobacterales > Yersiniaceae > Yersinia > Yersinia sp. IP36721. The sequence continues at coordinate 58,014 of NZ_QCZL01000011.1, read as the reverse complement.
TATCACTGCCGCGGTAGACACTCGTTTCCCCAACTCTTGGATCTGAACAGGCCGGTTAACCGGCCTGTATGTGATTCTGCACTCACGCCAAACGGCGTTACATGACGTCGTTCAACATGATACCCACACCGACACGGGTTTGCCTAAAGTTATAGTCAATCATTGACTCACCGTAGCCGCTGAACACCTGTGTGTAGAAGCGAACATGCTTGGTGATGGGGTAACTCCAGCCCATTTCAGCCGCGCCGTAGCCGGAATTCCAGTTATAGCGCCCTTCCATGCTAAATACACTATCGCCCCAGGCATAACCGACTTTCAGGCGGTAGTAACCCAAATATTTAGTGATATCTGGATTATCATCTTTTGCATCATTTTCCGAGAAGCGATACCAAGGTTTCAGATCTATCTCCCAATCTCCGCGCTGCGCCATCACGCGCGCATAGGCGCGATCCCAGCTACGAGAAGTTGGGTCTGCTTTACCGTTAGATTGGTGGTTCAAACCCACTTCTATTTCGCGGAAAGTCCAGCCCGCAAAGTCATAATCCGTTGCCCAGGCCAGGAATACCTGCGGCTCATAGTTAGTTTCGCGGAATGGCGAAGATTCCCCGCTGTTCGAAGCCTGCCACCACGAACGCTGAGTGTAGGATGCGCCCAACAGAGAGTTTTCCCCGGCAATGCCACGCCAGATAGGGAACCCTAAGCTCAGTTGGAATTTAATCTCATCTTTACGGGCATTTTCGGCCCAATCATAGGAACTAATGGCTTCTTTATTGATATTGCTGGAGTAGGTATAAAGCAGGTAATTGGTTTCGTACGGATATAGCAGGAAAGGATTATCGTGGTCTTGCAGCATGGCGGCAATAATACTTCCACGAATCGCAGGCGCATCATGAATCTTTTCTACCTTGGCTTCCTCAGCCTGTGCTAAAACCGGCACAAATAACAATACCATCAATATTCGCCAAAAGTGTCCCATCATTACTCTCATCGCCTCATAGATTATTCGTAATTTTAATGAAAAGCAGCTCATTCTACACACAAATGGCAGTCTGGCTTAGCGTTGTTTATTTTTATGAATCCGTCACTAGCGCGCAACAAGTTATGGGCATAAAATAAACATTTAGTTAACAGCCGCCGTATTATTATCGGCTACGAAAGTGAGAATCAAGCCACATGTCTGGAACCATATTAACCCTTGAAGAAGCGCGCCGCTTGATTGGCGAAGTTTTTGTCTACCACATGCCGTTTAATCGTGAGCTAGGTCTGGAATTACGCCGCTTTGAACAAGATTATGCAGAGTTAGCCTTTAGTCATCAGGATAGATTAGTCGGAAATATCGCTCAGCGCATCCTGCATGGCGGTGTTATTGCTTCCGTACTGGACGTCGCCGCCGGTCTGGTCTGCGTTGGTAACAGCCTGACACGTTACGAACCCTTGATTAAAGAGCAGTTACAGCAACAGCTATCTAAAATGGGCACCATCGATTTGCGCGTGGATTATTTGCGCCCCGGCCGCGGCGAGCATTTCACCGCCAGCAGCAGCATTCTGCGCAGCGGTAATAAAGTCGCTGTCGCTCGCGTTGAATTACATAATCAGGATGCGGTTCATATCGCCAGCGCCACTGCGACTTATTTAGTCGGGTAATTGTCTTTTTTCAGTGAGTAAACGCCAATGATGCTTAGCTACAACAAGTTAAGTACACTCACCGTATCCCTTTTTTGTTCAGAGCTATTCCATGGATAAGCAACAAACGCGTCAGGGCATTTTCTTTGCTCTGGCGGCCTATTTTATTTGGGGTCTTGCCCCGGCCTATTTCAAATTAATCCAGCAGGTTCCGGCAGATGAAATTCTGACCCATAGGATTATCTGGTCATTCTTTTTTATGCTGATTCTGCTCACGCTGAGTCGCAATTGGCCACAGGTACGCCAAGCCTGTCGGAATAAAAAACGCCTGTTATTACTGGCGTTCACTGCACTGCTGATTGCCAGCAACTGGCTGCTGTTTATTTGGGCGGTCAACAACCACCACATGCTGGAAGCCAGCCTGGGCTACTTCATTAATCCCTTGGTTAACGTATTGTTCGGTATGCTATTTCTAGGCGAGCGTTTTCGACGGATGCAATGGGTCGCGGTCGCGCTGGCGTTTGGCGGCGTGCTTATTCAACTGTGGCAGTTTGGCTCGTTACCGGTGATTGGGCTGGGGCTGGCGATAAGCTTCGCGCTTTACGGCTTATTACGTAAGAAAATGGGCATAGACGCGCAGACCGGCATGCTGGTAGAAACGCTGTGGCTGTTACCTATTGCCGCAGTATATTTATTCTTCTTTGCCGATAGCCCAACCAGTCATTTGAGCGCTAACGCCTGGTCGCTCAATCTGCTGCTGGCCGCTGCCGGTGTGATTACCACCATTCCGTTGCTGCTGTTTACCGCCGCTGCCGGCCGGTTGCGCCTCTCTACGCTGGGCTTTTTCCAATACCTCGGCCCAACGCTGATGTTTGTCCTAGCCGTCACTTTCTACGGTGAAACCATCAGTAACGACAAGATGGTGACCTTCGGGTTTATCTGGGCGGCGCTGCTAATATTCACGCTGGATGCGCTCTATACCCAACGTAAGTTACGCAAATAGGCTGCGACGCCCGATGTAGCCTCATCGGGCGCTCACACAGTTTGGGCCTTACAGCCAGTTTTTACGTTTGAAGTACAGATAAGGGGCTAAACCGGCGACGATCATCAGACCAATAGCCCCCGGATAGCCGAATGACCAACGCAGTTCCGGCATAAATTCAAAGTTCATACCGTAGCTCGAAGCCACCAGCGTCGGCGGCAGGAAGACCACGGAGACCACCGAGAAGATTTTGATAATCCGGTTTTGTTCGATGTTGATAAAGCCCATCGCCGCCTGCATCAGGAAGTTAACCTTTTGGAACAGGGATTCGTTGTGCGGCAGCAGGGATTCGATATCTCGCAGCACTTCCCGCGCCTGCTCTAGCTGACCAGTAGGCAAACGCGCTTTACGCACCAGGAAATTCAGGGCGCGCTGAGTATCCATCAGACACAAACGCACCTTCCAGCCGATATCTTCCTGCTCCGCCAACGTGGACAGCGCGGCATCGTACTCATCTCCCTGATGCCCTTCCATAATCACGCGGCTAAGCGCTTCCAGATCGCTGTAAATATTCTCTATTTCGTCAGCCAACTGCTCGATTTTGGTTTCAAACAAGTCCAGCAGCAGCTCATAGGCGTTACCGTCGACCAACGTCTGGTTGCGGGCGCGCATCCGATACAGGCGGAAAGCGGGTAACTCGCGCTCACGCAGGGTATACAGGCGGCCATCCCGAATGGTAAATGCGACGGTGGAGTTACCAGCGTGATCTTCGGCGTCTTCAAAATAGAAGAATGAGTGAATGTGCAAACCGTCTTCGTCTTCAAAGAAACGAGCGGAAGCCTCGATATCATCCAGTTCTGGCCGGGTCGCCAAACTCTGCCCTAACTCACATTGAACACGCTCACGCTCACCTTCTTCTGGCTCCACCAGATCCACCCACAGCGAGGTAGTCAGATCTTCGGATTCATCCAGCTCCAGACGGGATAAGCGATTGTTCTCTAATTTAAATGCGCTCAGCATGTGCCATAACTCCCTTGGGGAATGGATAGAGATTACGCATTGAAGCACAGAAACAAGGGGATGTCGTTACATCAGCAAGTTTCAGACCATAAGGAGATCTGACTCACAGCGACGGTCAAACGAGGTCGCTGACAACCACGAAGGCTATCAGCAAAAGAGGATAGCCTTAGAAGTTGCACCATATGAACAGGTTATTGAGCCAGCATCTACTGGGTGTGTCCAAGGCGAATGTCCTCATTAAGAATAGTGCGCGCATGTTACGCTGAGAAGAAAAAGGCTGTCAACCGCTACGCCGCAGTTAGTCGCAGCCTGAGATTCATCCTATTTCCTGGCAAATATTGTTGTCAGCGTAAACAGATGATAAACGGCAGACTTAGGCTAATCACTCTGGCTTATATCTGCCTTCCGCTTCGGCTACATTGGGCGCTACGCCTCAACTGGAATAACGGTAAATGAAACAAATCACTCGACCTATGCTGGCACAAATGAGCGAACAGGCTAGACAACTCAGCCGTTTGCGCACTCATCATAATTTTCACCCGGAACTGAGCGATTCCGTCCAGCGTCTGGCGATAGCCATGGAGCCACTAACCTACGTGCGCCCACATCGTCATCCACATACCTGGGAAGTACTAACTGCCCTTTCCGGACATTTTGTGGTGCTGTTATTCAACGATAATGGCGAAGTGACAGAGCGGGTAGTACTGGGAAAAGAAGCGACCATTCTGGAGATTCCTGCCAATACTTGGCACGCGGTGCTGTCGATGGAAGAAAATGCAGTGATTTTTGAGGTGAAACTCGGCCCCTATCAGCCAGTCAACGCGGAAGATTTCGCGCCTTGGTCACCGGCAGAGAGTGAACCAGAAGTCGCCAATATGCTGGCATGGTATCAAACGACTACGGTCGGCGAGCGTTATTCCGCTTAACTATTTGATTTAAAAATGATGAAAAAAACCGGAGTTATCATTAGCTCCGGTTTTTTTATGCTGCAACGGCGAATGATGGCTTATACCGCTTCCAGTCTCGCATAGGCTGCAACAAGCCATTTAATCCCTTCGCCTGGAAAAGCAATTTGCAGGCGGCTGTGCTCGCCGCTGCCTTCCAGATTCACCACCGTACCTTCACCGAATTTAGGATGACGAACTCGCTGACCCAGAGTGAAACCGCTGTCGTTTTCATTCATTGGCGTCCCCATACGGCGATGATTTACCGGACGAGAAACGCTGGCGCGTAGTCTGACTTCTTCGATACACTCCTGCGGCAGCTCACCGATAAAGCGGGATGGGCGATGATTGACTTCTTTACCGTACAGTCTGCGGCTTTCCGCATAGCATAAGGTCAGTTTTTGCATCGCACGGGTTAAGCCTACGTAGGCCAGCCGCCGCTCTTCTTCTAAGCGTCCACCTTCATCCAGCGACATTTGGCTCGGGAACATGCCCTCTTCCATACCTACTATGAATACCTGCGGGAATTCCAACCCTTTAGCTGAATGTAGCGTCATTAACTGTACCGCATCCTGATAGGCGTCCGCCTGCCCTTCCCCAGCTTCCAGCGCGGCGTGGGACAAGAACGCCTGCAACGGCATCAGATCTTCATCCTCGTCCTGATAACTGTACTGACGCGTGGCGTTGACCAGTTCCTCAAGGTTTTCGATACGAGCCTGACCTTTTTCGCCTTTTTCCTGCTCATACAGGGTCCACAGGCCGGAATCGCGAATCACGCGGTCGGTTTGCACGTGCAGCGGCATATCTGCTGTTTCGTGAGCCAGTGAATCCACCAGTTCCACAAAACGCTGTAAAGCAGAGGCAGCGCGCCCCGCCAGCACTTTTTCCTGCAATAACGCTCGAGTAGATTGCCACAGCGTAAGCTGGCGATCCCGCGCAGTCTGGCGCACTACATCTAGAGTACGATCGCCGATACCACGGGTTGGCGTATTGACCACTCGCTCAAAGGCCGCGTCATCGTTACGATTGGAAATTAAGCGCAGATAAGCCAATGAGTCTTTGATTTCCTGACGTTCGAAGAAGCGCTGACCACCATAAATGCGGTACGGCATCGCCGTTTGCAGTAAAGCCTCTTCCAATACGCGAGATTGGGCGTTGCTACGGTACAAAATAGCGCAGTCGTTTAACGCACCGCCGTTGTCTTGCCAGGCTTTAATCCGGTTCACCACAAAGCGCGCTTCGTCTAATTCGTTGAAAGCGCAATAGATCGAAATCGGATCGCCTTCCACGCCGTCGGTCCACAGGTTTTTCCCCATTCGGCCATCATTGTTGGCAATCAGGGTATTCGCCGCTTTCAGAATATTACTGGTAGAACGGTAATTCTGCTCCAGACGGATGGTTTCCGCGCCGGGGAAATCCTTCAGGAAGCGTTGAATATTCTCAACCTGCGCACCACGCCAGCCGTAAATCGATTGATCGTCATCGCCGACGATCATTACGTTGGAACGATCGCCCGCCAGCAGGCGAATCCATGCATATTGGATGCTGTTGGTGTCCTGAAACTCATCCACCAGAATATTGGTAAAACGTTCACGATAATGATTCAGAATATGCGGTTTATTCAGCCACAGTTCATGAGCACGCAGTAATAACTCGGCAAAATCGACCAGACCGGCGCGATCACAGGCTTCCTGATAGGCCTGATAAATACGCAGCCAGGTGGCTTCTACCGGATTACCGTAGCTTTCTACGTGCTGCGGCCGTAAACCTTCGTCTTTCTTACCGTTGATGTACCACATTGCCTGACGCGGCGGCCACTGTTTTTCGTCTAAATTCAATGCTTTAACGATGCGTTTCAGTAGCCGATGCTGATCGTCGCTGTCGAGGATCTGAAAGTCCTGCGGCAGATTGGCGTCCAAATGGTGTGCCCGCAATAAACGGTGCGCCAACCCGTGGAAAGTCCCAATCCACATACCGCCCTGGCTGGTACCAATCAAATGTTCGATACGGTGACGCATCTCCGCCGCCGCTTTATTGGTAAAGGTCACGGCAATAATGGAATAGGGTGAAGCATTCTCAACGGAGAGCAGCCAGGCAATTCGATGCACCAGCACCCGGGTTTTACCACTGCCCGCACCGGCCAGTACCAACAGGTTGCAGCGCGGCGCGGCCACGGCTTCACGTTGTTTTTCATTCAGGCTGTCGAGCAGATCAGAAACGTCCATAGGCACCGTTTATCGGGTAAGGGAAAACCGCGCTGTCGCCCGGTTTGACCGGACGACCATCAGCATTCCACTGGGAATTTATACAGAGTAATTGATAGGATTATAACAATGCTGTGAGAGATGCCAACTGCGAAATCTCAATATGTGGCAGTAAACGGGCATCATTGACCGCCATGATATTTTTCTGCCGATCGTTAATCCAGCAGGCCTGCATGCCGCAACGCAGGGAACCAGCGACGTCGGTGGTGAGATCGTCACCCACGTGCAAAATGCTTTCCAGCGGCAAATCCAGCTTATTGGCCGCCTTTTGGTACATATCACGATAAGGTTTGGCACGGCCATTGGGGCCAGAGCGCAGCACAAACTGGAAATAGCGGCTTAAACCGCAGGCGGCAGGATCGGCGTTACCGTTTGTGATAGCCACCAGCGGGAAGCGTTCTGACAAGGTCTCCAGCGTATCGTGAGTCGCCGCAGGCACATGAATACGGCTACGCCACAGGGCGAAATTCTCCATCGCCGCGTCAGCACCTTTACGGGCTTCATCTTTGGTCAGGCCGTGGCGAATAAGACCTAACTCCAACGCCTGCCAACGCCACTGGGTAACATCGTGATAAATATCCGGATCGCTGGCCAGCAGTTCAATGCGAAAACGATGAAAATCCGCCACCTCAAGCTGGCGTAAATTCGGATGATACTGTTGCAGAAACGCCACCGATTCCTGTTCGGTACGGGAAATCACCGGGCGGTTGTCGTACAGAGTATCGTCCAAATCGAAGGTTATAGCCGCAATCGGCTGTAATGGTCGGTAAAAATGCATCAGGATTTGCCTCGTTTGGCTCGCGGATGGGCGGCATCATACACCGTTGCCAAATGTTGAAAGTCGAGATGGGTATAAATTTGTGTGGTCGTTAGATTGGCGTGGCCGAGTAATTCCTGCACCGCACGCAGATCGCCGCTGGATTCCAGCATATGAGTGGCGAAAGAGTGGCGCAGTTTATGGGGATGAATATGGCTGCTAACGCCTTGTTTTATACCCCATTCGGCAAAGCGTTTTTGCACATTGCGCGCAGAAATACGCTTACCGGTATTGGCGAGGAAAATGGCGTCATCGGCGGGTTCAAACAACTCCCGTAGCGCTAGCCAATGCTGTAACCAAGTCACCGCCGTAGCGCCCATCGGTACTTTACGTTCTTTGCTGCCCTTGCCCATCACCCAGATTTCGCCACTGGCCAAATCCACATGTTTGCAATCCATTCCCACCAGTTCGGCTAAACGTAAACCCGCGCCGTACATGACTTCCAGCATCGCCCGATCCCGCACCGCCAAAGGATCGTTAAGATCGATGTCCAACAGTCGACTGACTTCATCCACATCAATATTTTTTGGCAGATGGCGCCCCGTCCTCGGCGTACTGACGCCTTTGGCCGGATTGGCGTGTAACACGCCCTGGCTGACCAACCAATCGAGAAAACTGCGTAATGCCGACAGGCGCAGCGCCAGGCTAGAAGACTGTAATCCAGCACGCTTGCTGCGGGAAACCAGCGAACGTACCTGCGCCGCATCCAAACTCTCCCACTGGCTCAGCCCCATTTGACCCGCCAGTTCCATCACCGCCTGTAGCTGTCGAGAATAACTGGTTATGGTTAAGGGACTCAGTTGCCGTTCAACCTTCAGATAACGCAAAAAGGCTTCAACGGACGGAGAGAGCGTAGCGGGGATTTCACTCATACTCGTTCGATCCAGCGCTCCAACAAGGTAGGCAACATCAGCGCTAACTGATGCAGCATCACCGTACCCATACCCTGCTGATAATGTTGTGTATCACGGCTACTAAAGATAACCACGCCCAAATCGCCATTCGCGCCCATCAGGGACATCGCAACCGAGCCGACCTGTTTAGCCTGAGGCAACAGCAACAAAAGCTCTGGCCCATTTAGGCTGCCGAGGTAATGACGCTCATCCCCCAAACGCTGAATGCGCATCGGTTCAAAAGCGTGGCGTGCTAAACCCAGATGAGTGAAATCGGAAGGCGCGCCAATATGCCAGCGGTCGTTAAACAGGCGCACATTGGCTCCTGCCAATCCAAAATCCCGCGCCCAGCGCTGTAGGCGATTCAGCATATCTTGCAGGCTTTCGGCGGAGGTCAGATTAGTTTGTAACTGTAACAGACGGTTAAACAGCAGCTCATTCAGACCGGCCTGCTCCATCAACAGGGTAATTTCTTCTTCCAGTTGATGAATCTGATTACGTTGACGAGCCAGTTGCCACTCGACCAGAGACACGCTGCCTCTGACCGGATGGGGAATTTGCATCTGTTCAACCAAACGGGCATTACGGATAAAGAAGTCGGGATTTTGCAATAAATACTGCATGACAGCGTCGTCGTCTAACTCAATGCCAGCCAGCGCCTGTTCCTCATAATTCTTCATTCTTCAACACCCATCATAAATGAATAAAACCGTCGTAGACGTGGGTCGCAGGCCCGGTCATATACAACGGGTGACCCGGTCCTTTCCAGCTGATATCCAGGCTGCCACCCGGTAGCTCGACGTGAACCTCTTCACTCAGCAATGCCTGCTGAATACCGACTGCCACAGCCGCACAGGCTCCGCTGCCGCAGGCTTGTGTTTCTCCTGCGCCGCGTTCGTAGACCCGTAAACGAATGTGTTCCCGACTGACAACCTGCATAAAGCCAATGTTGGCGCGCTCAGGAAAACGCTCATGATTTTCCAATACTGGACCCAGCAACTCAACGTTGGCAACCGAAACATCGTCCACTTGCAGTACACAATGGGGATTTCCCATCGAAACCACCCCGCACAGCACCGTGTGCTCTGCCGCGCGCAAAATGTAGGTTTTTTCAGCTTTTATCGCTTTAAACGGAATCGCCTGCGGCTCAAAATTAGGTTCACCCATATTGACGCACACCAGCTCATCCTCCGTCACGCTAAGCACCATACGCCCAGTTTGCGTACTGACGCGAATATCACGCTTGTTGGTCAGCCCCTTAATCCGCACGAAACGAGCGAAACAGCGGGCACCGTTACCACATTGAGAGACTTCGCTGCCATCCGCATTAAAAATGCGATAGTGGAAATCCAGCTCAGGATCGTAAGGCGGTTCAACCACCAGCATCTGATCAAAGCCCACGCCAGTGTGCCGGTCAGCCAGTCGTCGGATAAGCTCCGGCGAAAAATAAACATTCTGTGTGACGGCATCGACAACCATAAAGTCGTTGCCAAGACCGTGCATTTTGGAGAACTGCATATCATGCTCCACTGACTACTGGCTAAATCCGGACGCAATAAAGCGATTTATCGCAGTAAGCATCTGGCCTCCAACAGCAGGAGGCCAACGTCAAACTGCGGGGAGAATCTGGGTTACTGTAAGCCGCCGATAGACTGAGTCTGCTGCGAGCCAACATTATCTTCTTGGTTTTTCTGCACTTTGCCTGAATCTGGCGGTACAGTTTCTGTCTTTGAATTTTCCGCAGGAGGGAAATAAAGTGGCCCTTTTAAGCCACATCCGGATAGCCCCACCAACATCATGGCGACCAGCGGCCAGCGTAGTTCTCTTTTCATTGCATTAATGCCTGTAATTCATGCGTCCAAGGTCTCTATAATCGCAGGTGGATCATGAAAAGCAATAGGAATTGAATATGAACGACAGCGAGTTCCACCAGTTAGCCGATCAATTGATGTCAAACATTGAAAATGCAGTGGATAATTTTGATGGCGACAGCGATATAGACTGTGAAACTAACGGGGGCGTTTTGACCCTGACTTTCGAGAACGGCAGCAAAATTGTGATTAACCGCCAGGAACCCTTTCATCAGGTTTGGCTGGCAACCAAAACCGGTGGTTACCATTTTAACTATCGGGAAAATGAATGGCACTGCGACCGCAGCGGGAAAACTTTCTATACGCTGCTTTCTGAAGCCGCCACGGCTCAAGCCGGTGAAGAGGTTAGCTTCGACTAACCTTTATTCCAGCGCCGGCCAGTAAGAATCGGTAAAAGGACACAAAACAGCGTGTCCTGATTTCCGGTTTACCAATGACGTTTAACGATAACTAGTGCAGCTGAAACTGTTGCGGCGGCGTGGAAGACTCTTTTTCCGTCGCGTTATGACACAGATGAGAAAGCGTAGTGCTGCGGAACGGAATCACCTGAGTGCGCCCGTCTAACTGCACAATCTGATAGAACTGCGGCAGGTTAAAGTTAATAAAGCTGGAGCCATAGGTGAAACGATCGTGAGACGATGAGTAGAAGCGGCTGACATCGCGCACCAACTCTTCTTTACTGCCTTCGCAATGATGGTAAACCTCAACTCTATTGCTCTCGTCGAGAATGTAGATATTGAAGCCTTTCCCATCGCTAGTGCCTTCAAAGAAGAACTGAATAATTCCTTCACTAGCGAATCCGTCGACAACCGGCGGTAAATGAATCTGATCGGTTTCTACCTGAATCGACAGACCATGCAGCTTGTTATTGGAAATGGCACCGTAGAATTCCACCGCATTTTCCAGTTTCTGCACCGATACACTAAGACGCTCGAAGAACAGCCCCCAGGTCTGCCCGGCGACTCGAACCGCTTTAAAGCGACCCGGTTCTTGACGAGTGCTGGAAAGGCGCAGCTCGATGCATTCGGATACCAATTGTTGAATGCGGGTGCGAATCAGCCCGCGTAAATGCTGGCTGTAGCAGAATACATCAACGGATTCCGGCGGCGCGGCGTCCTGATGCATTTTGCCTAAAATGGTTTTCAATGCCTCCAATACCGCCTGTTCGCCGCTGAAATGCAGGGTTCGCACTTCGTTCCACGAGTTGCGATACAGTAAATCGATACTGCCCACCAGACACTGCTGTTGCTCACCGAAACTGAATACGTCCAGTTTTCGGAAATCAAAATGCACAATCTGGTTGCGGAAAGCGGCCGTCGGATCGTTTTCCAGATTGACGATGATCGCCAGATGGCGGATTTCGCACGGGCTGTACAGCGCTTTCGGCGTCGGCGCAGGCAAACGCAATGGGAAATGGTGAGAAACATCCGTCACCAGTTCTTGCAATTTTACCGTATCGCACAAATTGGCGCTTTTAATATGTAAATGCGTTTTTGACGTCAGTAAGCCGTTGAAATAAGCCCAAGCCACCAGTTTGTTCAGATAGCGGTTATATTCCAGCGGCTGATGGCTCACTATGGCATCCATAGACGGAGCCTGATTATACAAATACCAACCGGGCCGGTTAGCGCGTCCTGCCGGTACGTGAATAAAGGTCAAATGTTCTTCGGACAGATCCGGCGAGATTTGTGGGTTAACTAAAGTAACTTTACCCGGTAGCGCCTCAAAGGCCGCATAGAGTTTACGGGTCAATACCCCGATATCCTGCGGACTGGCACTAACGCTCAGATTATTACGACGCGCGAAACGGATCAGATTGCGATAACTCTGCATCATCGCATCCAACAGCTCGTTATGCGCTTCACGCACCCGCTCAATTTTCCAGTTGGCGCGATTGTCCAGCATTTCCAGACGCTCTTCGCTCCAGCCCCACTCACTAACCAGTTGGCTCAGTATCTCCCGACGCCAACCGCTGCTGGCCGGCGTTTTAGACAGTTTTTCGCAAACTTTCAGATAGAAACAGCGGCGGACTAAATCCAGACGAGTAGTATCTTCGATTTGCGTCAGATAACGCGTGACGCGATCCAGCATCATGCAGTAGCCATCCAGACCGAATGACACAATCTCGCCTTTATGCAGACGCTGCTTGATTTCCATCGCCAGCAGCTGAGAATTCGGGTATTCCCACGAATACGCTTCCAACAGCAGCGTTTTCAAGACGGCTTTGTAGGGTGAATCAATACTCTTATAGAGCTGCCACAGGCTGGCTCCGAAATACTCTTCAGCCGATAGGGTACTCAAGCCACCGAGATCCAGCCATTCATTTGGCGTCAGCGCACCTTGGGCATATAAAGAAAGCACGTAATCGTCGTAATGGCCTTCTTCTTCTATCGGCACCATATTCCACAGAATACGTTTCCCCGCCAGGCGCACTGCGCTGCGGTAGAACTCGTCTAATAACAGAATATGTTGCGTAGAACCGCAGTCTTCACCGCCCAAACTGCCGCTGGCATTGTGGCGGAAACGGTTTTCGTCGATCAGGAAAAAGCTGACTTCGACGCCCATAGAGGCCGCCCATTTCTCCAATTGGCTGCATTTTTGTTGTAGCTGATTGCGTTCTTCGTTATCCAGCCAGGCTTGGTGGCACACCCAAATGTCCAGATCCGAAGTGCTGCTTTGCCCAATAGAAGAGGTACTGCCCATGGTGTAAACGCCGGTGATCGGCAGTTCGCCTTCCCGCGCTAATTGCAGCGGTTCACCCCATTTGCTTTCAACTTCAGTAATATACTGTTGTTGGGTTTCCGTAGGCGTGAAGAAACAGACGCCGTGGGGAACGTTACCATCAAGGTAACCTGGCATCAGTGGGTGATGATAATGTAATAAGGTTGGCAGCAGACTGTAGACCTTTTGGAAGGCTGGCCCCATGGCCGCCAAGGCGCGATCGACTCGTAATTGGTTGATCGCATCCAGTCGCTGTTTCAGTGTCTCGATGTAGAGGTACAAGACGTCTCGCCTGATTGTTCCAGTGCCTAGAAAAAAACCCGTGTTCCCGATTCGCCTTTAGTTTAGAAGAATATTTAACGAATTATTGCTGGAAACGTGATCAATCTAACACCTTGCCGATTGACCGTAAAGAAAGTAAAGCTATATGCGCCATTCTAATACTTACCCAGCCACCCTATCCAGCCGTCCATTTGTTACCATAGCGTCTTTCTTGCACGGTTATCCGCCTGAATCCTGTGGCTTCTACACTGACAGTTTTCCCTTCTCGGTGTTAGGATGGTTAGCTAAATATAAAAACGGTAATGAGCATGTTAGACAAAATTATTCGAATTGCCACGCGACAAAGCCCATTGGCATTGTGGCAAGCACATTATGTACAGCAGCTGCTGCAAGCCTGTCATCCGGGGCTACAGGTGGAGCTGGTTCCGATGGTGACCCGCGGAGACATTATCCTTGATACGCCTTTGGCCAAAGTGGGTGGCAAAGGCCTGTTTGTAAAAGAGCTGGAGCTGGCGTTGCTGGAAGGCCGAGCCGATGTCGCCGTGCATTCTATGAAAGACGTGCCGATCGCCTTCCCCGAAGGATTGGGGCTGGTCACTATTTGTGAACGTGACGATCCGCGAGATGCTTTTGTTTCGAATAATTACCAGCATATGGATGAATTACCGGCGGGCAGCGTGGTGGGTACTTCTAGCCTGCGCCGTCAGTGTCAGCTACGCCAACGCCGCCCGGATCTGATCGTCAAAGATTTGCGCGGCAACGTAGGCACTCGTTTGTCGAAACTGGATCAGGGCGACTACGATGCCATTATTCTGGCCGTCGCCGGTTTAAACCGCCTTGGTTTGAAAGAACGTATCCGCTACGCCATGAGTCCGGAAGAATCCTTGCCAGCAGTCGGCCAGGGCGCTGTCGGTATCGAATGCCGTCTGGATGATACTCTCACCCGCGAACTGCTTGCGCCACTCAATCACCGCCAGACTGAGCTGCGCGTGTGCGCCGAACGCGCCATGAATACCCGCCTTGAAGGCGGCTGTCAGGTGCCAATTGGTAGCTACGCGGTGCTAGAAGATGACACTCTGTGGCTGCGCGCGTTGGTCGGCGCGCCGGACGGTAGCCAAATGATCTGCGGTGAACGCCGCGGCCCATCTGCCAATGCAGAACAAATGGGCATCGAGCTGGCCGATGAGCTGCTCTCTCGCGGTGCCAAAGAAATTCTGGCGCTGGTTTATCAGGATAATCCGCCACTATGACTATTCTGGTCACTCGCCCTTCTCCTGCCGGTGAACAGTTAGTCAGCCGCCTACGAGCACTAGGTCGGGTTGCCTATCATGCGCCTTTAATCGATTTCTCTCCGGGCCGAGATTTACCTCGTCTACCGGAAATGTTGGCAGAAATGCAGGCAGGCGATCTGGTTTTTGCGCTGTCGCAGAACGCCATTCGCTATGCCAACCCGCTGTTAAACAGAAATAAACTGTTCTGGCCTGCCGAGCTATCTTATTATGCTATAGGTCGCTCGACGGCATTGGCGCTGCACACGGTGAGTCGCCTACCGGTCACTTTTCCGCCGATGGGTGAAACCAGCGAAATGCTGCTCCTACTGCCTGACTTGCAGGAATTACAGGGTAAAAAAGCCCTGTTGCTGCGTGGTAACGGTGGTCGGGAGCTATTAGGTGAAAGCCTCGCTGCACGCGGCGCCGAGGTCACATTTTGCGAATGTTATCAACGTAGCCCGATCTATTACGATGGCAGTGAGCAAAGCGCCCACTGGCAGCGAGCCGGCGTTGATATCCTGGTGGTAACCAGCGGCGAAATGTTACAGCAGATCTATACTTTAATTCCTGATTACTATCGTTCTTCCTGGCTGCTGCGCTGCCGCCTGATAGTGGTGAGCGATCGTTTGGCCGCCCTTGCCAGTCAACTAGGCTGGAATGACATTCGAGTGGCTGAGAATGCCGATAATGACGCGCTGATCCGCGCGCTACAATAAACCTGACTATGGGATGCCCAATATGACGGAACACACTACCCCATCCGCCCCAGTGGAAGAGACAACCACAGCGGTTGAGCGGCCCCAACAGCCAGAGGCTGAAACACCAAAAGACAAGCGTAGCGGGCCCATTCTCGGCGCTGTTGCTATCGCCATTGCAATTATTCTGAGTGCCGGCCTTTATTATCAGGGCCATCAACAGAAACAACAGTTGGTCGCCGCCAATCAAGCGTTACAAGACCAACTGGCTGCGTTAAAAACCAGCCAAACGCAGGAAAAACAGCGGCTTGAAGCTTTGTTACAGCAACAAGGTAAAGCGCTAGACACCGCTGACCGCCAGCAAGCGTCTTTGGCTCGCCAACTCAATGAACTGCAAGGGAAAGTCGCCACCATTTCCGGCAGTGATGCTAAAGCCTGGCTACTGGCTCAGGCTGATTTTCTGGTGAAAATGGCAGGACGTAAACTGTGGAGCGATCAGGATGTCCTCAGCGCCGCAACCTTATTAAAAAGCGCCGATGCGAGTCTGGCGGATATGAATGATCCGAGCCTGATTGAGGTACGCCGCGCCATTACCGAAGATATCAGCGCACTGTCTGCCCTAAGCCAAATCGATTTTGACGGGATCATTCTCAAGCTAAATCAGCTTTCTAATCAGGTCGATAATCTGCGCATGGCGGATAACGTGACTGATGATGCGCCGATGGATGAAGACAGCACCGAACTGTCCAGCTCCCTTTCCGATTGGAAACAGAATTTATCCAAAAGCTGGCACAGTTTCCTCTCCGATTTCGTGACTATTCGCCGCCGCGATAGCAGCGCCGAGCCGCTGTTAGCACCGAATCAGGATATTTATCTACGGGAAAATATTCGTTCTCGCCTGTTGGTAGCCGCTCAGGCGGTTCCGCGCCATCAGGACGAAGTGTACAAACAGTCGCTGGAAACCATTTCAACATGGGTTCGGGCTTATTTCGACGTTAACGACCCGAGCACCAAGGCTTTCCTCGATGAACTGGAAAGCCTGAGCCAACAATCGATCTCAATGGACGTGCCGGATCAGCTAAAAAGCCAGCCGCTACTGGAAAAGTTGATGCAAACTCGTGTCCGTAACCTGCTGGCGCAAACGCCTGTGGTCAATCAGGAGGGATAAGTATGATTCGAGTCTTACTGCTATTTCTGCTGCTGATCGCCGGGATCATTCTTGGCCCGATGCTCGCCGGTCATCAAGGCTATGTATTGATTCAAACTGATGATTACAATATTGAAACCAGCATCACTAAATTGACCATTATGCTGGTTGGATTGATTTTCGTGCTGTATCTCATCGAATCTGTATTACGTCGAATGTTCCGCACGGGGGCTCGCACCAGAGGCTGGTTTATCGGTCGCAAACGCAGCCGCGCTCGCAAGCAAACCAAAGCCGCGCTGATCAAACTGGCCGAAGGCGATTTTAAGCAGGTTGAACATTTGCTTACCCGCAACGCCGAGCACGCCGAACAGCCAATGGTTAACTATTTGCTGGCAGCCGAGGCGGCTCAGCAATGCGGCGACGAGTTCCGAACCAATCAATATCTGGAGCGAGCTGCCGAAGTGGCAGATACCGACCAATTACCGGTAGATATCACTCGGGTACGTATTCAACTGGCTCAGGGGCAGATCCACGCCGCTCGCCACGGGGTTGATCGCCTGCTGGAACTGGCGCCGCGTCACCCGGAAGTATTAAGGCTGGCGGAGCAGGCTTATCTACGCACCGGGGCTTTCAGCTCATTGCTGGAAATTTTACCGGCGATGCAGAAAATACAGTTGCATACCGCGGCTGAAATCAGCGCGCTGGAACAGCAAGCTTATATTGGCATCATGAATCAGTGCATGGCCGAAGAAGGCAGCGATGGATTGAAGCGCTGGTGGCACGATCAAAACCGCAAAATCCGCCATAATGTGGCGCTGCAGGTAGCTCTAGCTGAACACCTGATTGAGTGTAACGATCACGAAGTGGCGCAACAGGTGATTCTAGATGGGCTAAAACGTCAATATGACGAAAGACTGATCTTACTGATCCCGCGCCTTAAATCAGGTAATCCCGATCCTTTGGAAAAAGCATTACGTCAGCAAATCAAGCAGCACGGCGCGACGCCATTGCTAAATAGTACGCTGGGGCAATTGATGCTGAAGCACGGCGAGTGGGAACAGGCTAGCGAAGCCTTCCGCGCTGCGCTGCAACAGCGTCCCGACGGCTACGATTACGCCTGGCTGGCCGATGCTTATGACAAACTGCACCGTCCAGAAGATGCGGCTCAGGTACGTCGTGAAGGGTTAATGCTAACGCTGAAACAAAACGGCGAGTAAAATCTTTTACTGTGATTGAGACAGGCTCCTGCGGGAGCCTTTCTTTTATCTGCCGAACCGCAAACTTTCCTACCGGCAAAAAAAAACACTTGCCGATTAAGCAAGTGTCATAAAATATCAGGTCTACAGTCAACAGATTGGTGCCTCACTCAACGTTACGCCCGGTATGTGATGAAGGAGGGGATTGGTTACCGCTCAACATCGTTTACGTGGACAATAGGCACCCTAAAATTGGCTCTGCATCATCCCTGGGTTTATGAAGACTAAGCTGTCATAAGAAGTGGGATGAGCATCTACAAGATAGATATTGCACTTCCCGTGCCAACTTATTTAATCTCTTGAACGTTACTGTAAATAAAGCCAAAAAAGTGACTTAACATTATGAAATAAATCAATTTTTAATATTTTTAGACCAAGACCGATTTATTCCTCTTCAGGCTCTGAGTTTCATCACGTTTGGATTTGATCTGTCGCTACAAAACGACGTAAAAACCGATTCCTATTTTTATTCATATTTATCATTATGTTATATGTCTCCATTGAGAGACATTACCGATATCTAGTGTCGCAAAAACCCAACACCGATAAATCGCAATAGCTTTGGCTTTGGCTTTGGCTTTGGCTTTGGCTTTGGCTTTGGCAGGGGAACTGAATCCATTTAGCTGAGAAAACGCTACCTGATGAATCCTTTAATTGAAGTATTGCTCTTTGAATGATGCACAAGAGAATTAAAGCAGCGGAATATTGATAAAGCAGAATGCCAGCGGCATCCTCTTCTCAGCGATAAGCAGAAAGGGTTAACGCTGAGAGACAAATTCAAGACGAAAAAAAACCCCGCATTGCGGGGTTTTCTTCGGAATGTGGTCGGCGAGAGAGGATTCGAACCTCCGACCCACTGGTCCCAAACCAGTTGCGCTACCAAGCTGCGCTACTCGCCGATTTCTTACTGCCTACTCTACATAGTCTTTCGACTTATGTCTATGTAAATATTAATAAAATCTACATAGTTTGTGTGGTGCGAAGGGAGGGACTTGAACCCTCACGTCCGTAAGGACACTAACACCTGAAGCTAGCGCGTCTACCAATTCCGCCACCATCGCATGTTCCACAAAAATTTGGGGTGGCTAATGGGACTCGAACCCACGACAACTGGAATCACAATCCAGGGCTCTACCAACTGAGCTATAGCCACCATAACTTCTTTACTGCTCACAACCGTCGTACGCGGCAATATTACCACCGCAGCTCTTGCACACAAAATTAATGGTGCGCCCGACAGGATTCGAACCTGAGACCTCTGCCTCCGGAGGGCAGCGCTCTATCCAGCTGAGCTACGGGCGCTTAGCGCCGTTGCGGGTGAGGATACTACGGTTTTAATGCCTAACTGTCTAGTGCTTTTTTAGAAGAAATAGTGCGTTTGATTACGCTTTGCTCTCTCTGCCGCAAAAGACAGCTATTTAGTCCCCTCACCCTACCTTTATCGCTGGTTTTATAGACGTTTCGTCATCACACGCGTTTCTTATGCATCCCTAAGGCGAAATAGCACAGTGACACTAACGCCAGGAAAATCGCTCCCACTAATAAAGATAAGCGCGTATCCGGATTAATCCCCATACCAACCAGCACACAAATCAGGAAGGCGATGGTCAGATAGTTCACATAGGGGAACATAATGGATTTAAACGGATGTTGCTTAATCGCTTCTTTATGTACCTGACGGAAACGCAGCTGGCTAATCAGCACCACAAACCACGGTACCATACCTGGCAACACGCTGGCGCTGTAGACATACACAAACACCTGCTGAGGATTAGGAATGATGTAGTTGAGGCTGGAACCGATCAGCAAACACAGAATAGTGACTGCGATACAGTAAACCGGCACGCCGCTGGCAGAGACTTTCGTCAAAATAGCGGGCAACTGGCGATTCATCGCCAAGGCATACAACATACGCCCGCCGCTGTACATACCGCTGTTACAGCCGGACAGCGCAGCGGTCAGCACCACAAAGTTGATAATCCCAGCCGCTGCGGTAATACCAATCTTGGCAAATGTCAGTACGAACGGGCTACCGGTAGAACCAATTTCATTCCACGGGAAGATAGTGACGATCACGAAAATCGCACCGACGTAGAAAATCAGAATCCGCCACAGAATATTGTTAATCGCGCGTTTTAAGGTGACTTGGGGGTTTTTCGCTTCACCGGCGGTGATACCAACCAGTTCCACACCCTGATAGGACGCTACGACAATACACAGTGCAAACAGGAAACCTTTCCAACCACCAGCAAAGAAGCCACCGTGCTGCGTCAGGTTATCGAAACCAATCGCCTGGCCCTGATTGCCGAAACCAAAGAAGATCACGCCGATACCAACCACTATCATCACAATAATAGTGGTGACTTTGATCATCGCGAACCAAAATTCCATTTCACCGTACAGCCGCACCGCTGCGAGATTCGCCAACGCGACAATGACTACGCCGGCGATCGCCGGTATCCACTGTGGCAATTCGGGGAACCAGAAGCTGACGTATAGGCCAATGGCGGTTATCTCCGATATACCCACGGCTATCCACATAAACCAATAGCCCCAGGCCGTCAGATAGCCAAAATACGGGCTGAGATACTTATGGGCGTAAACCGCAAAAGAACCGGCCACCGGCTCCAGATAGAGCATTTCGCCCATGGCACGCATAATGAAAAATACGAACAACCCGGCAATGATGTATGCCAGTAACACTGATGGCCCTGCCCATTTCAGCGTACTGGCTGCGCCCATAAATAACCCGACGCCAATGGTGCCACCTAGCGCTATCAGTTCGATATGCCGGGCTTCCAGCCCACGGTGTAATCCTTTTTTATCTTCGTTGTCTGCCATAAATCCTCTGTAGACTTAATTTTGTTGTGTTCAATCCCCCGGATAACCCCGGTTGTTATAATTATCAGGAAAAGAGAAAAGCGACTGAGTTCACGCCGAACACCTGCGAAAGGAAGCGCTAAAACTGCTGGTCTGCTGCAATCAGGTTAGAAAAATGCATGCCGAGCTAACTTAAAAAAACTGTCGTACTCGTCACGGAAATTAACCGGCCAATATCGTTCCGTATCTGAATCATATAAGCAAACAACAAATTAAAACCTTATGGAATATAAAAATGAATTTTTATTCCTTAAAGGGATATTGCTGGGATGTATTTTTGCGAGGAATAGCTCAGGAGGAAATACTGGCAGGGCTGGATTCACCAACCCTGCGACAGACGCAGTTAAAGACGTCCGGTATAGTAATAACCTACAAATTTAAGCAATTTAAGCTGACGACGAATACGGCTCGGCTGCGACAGCAGGCGATACAGCCATTCTAACCCTAGATTCTGCCAAACCTTAGGCGCTCGCTTTACATGGCCAGTAAACACGTCATAAGTACCACCTACGCCCATATACAGCGCATTAGGGTGAACCTGACGGCAATCGCGCATAAAGATTTCCTGCTTTGGCGAACCCATAGCCACCGTCACAATCGCTGCGCCGCTGGCAGCAATGCGGGTGAACAAGGCGTCCCGCTGTTCTGGAGTAAAGTAGCCGTCCTGTGAGCCGACGATATTCACATTCCACTGCGCCCGCAGTTTTTCTTCTGTTTCTGCCAGGATTTCCGGCTTACCACCGACCAGAAACACCGGTGTCCCCTGCTGACCAGCACGCTGCATCAAGGCTTCCCACAGGTCTGCCCCTGCAACGCGCGACACTTCAGCACCGGCATACTTACGGCGAATCGCACGTACCATGCTGATGCCGTCGGCGTAGAGATACTCCGCATCGTTCAACTGGGTTCGCAATGCGGCGTCATCTTCTGCCTTCAGCAGCTTTTCCGCGTTCATCGCCACCAAAGTACCGGTTTTTACTTGTTCATTTCCCAGCAGATAATCCAGCACCTGGGCCATATCGCGGAACCCCCAGATATTGAAGCCACGCAGGTTGTACTTAGGAATTGCTGTTTTTTGTTCCATTTCTACACTTAAACCTTACAGTTGACTCGTCGTGTCGGCAGAAGAAGCATTGTTCGCCCCAGTATAGCTGCGACGAATACGTTGCGTTATTAGTCCGCTGACGTCGAATAACCAATACAGCAGTTTCGCTACCACCAGACAGGCGCCGAAAATAATGCAAAAGAAGACCACTCGAGAAACAAACGAATCCAGCCCTTCACGCGCCAATACGATCATATTAAATACGGCTCCGAAGCAGAAGCTTTGCAGAATCGCCGCCTTGTAGCGGTTAGTTTCCGCTTTACCTTGCTCGTATAGCCAGTCAAACCACTTAATAATCAGCCCGACAATAATCGCACCGATAGGGATAAACAGCGCGCCGCCCATAACCACCAGAGAACCAATCAGCGTAGGGGAAATCGCCAGCCCGGAATGGTTATCCAATACGTCCCAGGTGAAGTAGTTCGCGGTATTCAGCACCAAATCAGGACGCCCCGGCCAGAGCCAGCTTGGGATAAACACGTAGAAATCTCGAACTATTGGTGCCAGTCCCTGGAAATCTATCTTGTCGTAATTTTGCAGCAACAGCCCCAGATTTTCCCACGGCGAGAAGGTGTCTCGCGTTAGGTACAGGAAGGTATAGAACGCCTCCGCGCCGCTGACATCCAGGCTATAGCGTTTCAGCGCCAGCCAGAACATACCGACAATACCGAATACGCCAGCTGCCACCAGCATCCACAGCGTAATCCAACCGCGCACAATGCCGATAAACAGGAACAATGCAAAAGCGATAATGATATTGGCGCGGGTTCCCCCCACGATAACATAGGTCAGAATGCCGAAGGCTACGGTGCTGGCGAGGAAAAAGAACCATGCCCGCATATCCTGTTTAAGGAAATACACCACCAACATCGCCGGAATGAAGAAGTAGAAGAAACGCTTCAGAGCCACGCCGGAAACATCACTGGAGAATATCTGGCTATAAGAATTCAGCTTAAATAACAGGAAGCCGTTCTGTAGGAAGAAAATACCTACGGTGCCAATCGCCACCAGCGCCAATAAGATCCAGGTCAGGTTGGTTTCAACCCGATTCATCGTAAATATCGGCCGCCGTGGCTGAGTTCGCGGCTTCCGCAGACGCGTTTTATAGGTGACATAGTAAATGGCGTAAAACGCCGTGGCGGACAGTATGGCGTACAGCAAATAGTCCGCCGGAACTACTGCGACATCAAACTGAAATACCAACATGCAGGTCAGCGGAAAACCGAAGTAAAACGTCAGTAAATACAGCATGGAAAAGAAGACGTTAAAGTTGAAGCGAACCCGCCTGAACTCCTGATAGGTCAACGTGAGGATAAAAATCACTGCGATCAAATAGACGCTCAGCAAGCCGCCAAATTGCCCCAACGTCATGGGTTTTCTCCCGCCGCCAGCGCTAATGCCTGCTGCCAACCATCGATATAATTAGGGTTAAAGAAAGCGATGGATTGCTTATCCAGACCGGCCAATTGCCGTTGTGCTTCACGTATCAAAGCTTCATCCAGCGTATCACCGTAGAACAACACTGGAATATGTTGCTCAGCCAAATCCTGCCAGAACGGATTCAGACGGCTAAGGACAAAAGGCACGCCAAATTGGGTTAACAGACACAAAGTGCCGATTCCCTGCTGACGATTAAAAATAAAATAGCCTAAATCGCATTCGCGCAGAATATTCAGATAGTCATCGAAGGCAATTTGTTCGGTCAGAATACGTAGATTTTCTGCCGGAAATAACTTCAGCCCAGCGGTTCGCACCTGATCGATATAAGCATCATTGTTCGCGGGATAGCCCATCGGCAAAATCACCCGAACATCGGCGCCAAACTGCTGACGAATGGATTTCAGCGCTTCAATATGTCGGTTAGTGGTATCACCGGAATTACCGACCAAAATCGTCATTGGCCCGACTAAAGGCTTCTCAGCCTGAACGCCGGTCAGCGTCGGGTCCATACGCGTTGGGAAATAAAGCAAAGACGCTGGCACTCGCGGATGACGCTGCTGATAGTGAATCAAATCCCCGCGAGTAGCAAAAACGTGCCCGACACGCCCTTGAGCCAAGCGGCGCAGCAGGTAAAACAGGCGGAATTTCCAGCTTTTTGCATCTTCATACAGATCGGCACCCCAAACGTGCCAGAAAACCTGATATGGCTTAATTTTGCCGCTTAATAAAGCCAACCACAGCGTGGCATTAAACTGTCCATGCCAAAAGAAACGGGTATTACGATCGGCCTGCGCGCGCCCAATAACCGCCTCAGCCAACGCTTTCTTATTGGGCAGAGTTTCAATCTCTAAAGCATCAAAAACAGCAAAGGAGGCACTGTCTTTCGCCGCGACCATAAAATGCCGCACCTGTTCGGCGGGCAGGCGCGCGGCCAGCACATCGTTAAAGAAGCGCAGCACCGTCTGGTTATGATGCGGGATGTCAGATCCCAATACGTGAATCAGGGTTTTCATGTTTTTCTAGGTAACGAAGATCTACGGTAAATGACGAATACGCAGCTACACAGGGCAAAATAAACGATATAAGTTGCCATATAAGCCTGGGCTGCGCCAAGAGAACCATGTAACGGAATCAGCCAATGGGCAAAACCGGTCAACAACAGGAACTGGCTAACTTCCGCTAGAATATAAAATCGCAGGGAGGCTTTTGCGATAACCAAATAGCCGAAGACATAAGACCCTACTTTTAGCACGTCACCCACCAACTGCCAGGCAAATAAATCGCGCATCGCGGTAAACTGCTTAGAGAATAACAGCCAAATCGCAAAATCACGCAGTAACCACACCATCATGCTGGCTGCGGCAACCACCGGCAGTACAAACTTCAGCGAGCGTAAAATCTCGCGGGAAATATCCGCTTTATCCTTTAAACGCGACAGCGTCGGCAACAAATAAACGGTAAAAGAGGCGGTAATAAACTGCAGGTAGGCATCTGAAATACTGCTTACCCCTTGCCAAATACCAACTTCATCCCAGCCATACTGTTTTGCCAGAAGATTACGCATCATCACGTAAGCGACAGGAAGCGTTACTGAGGTAATCAGCGCCATTATGGTGAACTTACCCAAATGGCTGGCCAGCGCCTTATCCCAACTTAGTTTAAGGTAGCTGAAGGGAATAGTCTTGCGACGCACCAGAATAAAAGTCGCTGGCACGACGACCAACGCAGGAACCAATGCTAAACCCACTAACGCGCCAAAATAGCCGCCTAATCGGAAGCAAAGATAATAAGCCACTACGCCAATCAGACTACCGCCGATAATCGCCAGCGCGTTGCCCATCGCATCGCGATAACCTTTAAGAATAGCCAGAAACAGGTTCGCGTAGGCGATACCCATTTGAATAAAGGCGACGGCACGCACCACGTTCTCATAATCAGCACGGCCAAATAGCGCCACGCTCACCGGTTTTGCCGCAAATAAAAACAGCAAAGCCAATAAGGTAGAGAAACCCAACACTATCGCCGACGAGGTGCCTAATACCGCACGTAGCCGCTCCGGTTGCTGATGATATTCTGCGACATATTTGGTAACGCCGTTAAAAATACCGGCTCCTGATAATACGCCTAATACCGTAATTAACTGGCGGAAGTTACCCGCCTGTCCTACGCCGCTGGGGCCAAAAGTGACCGCCAGCAGTTTAACTACCAGCAAACCTACGCCGATCTTAATCAGCGTAGAGCCTGCGGTCCAAATAGATGCTTTTGCCAATGACATATCAGGCGAAGAAACTCAGTACGCGGTTAATAATGATTTTCTGGTTGGCCTCGGTCAGCATATAGAAGATCGGTAGACGCACCAGACGCTCACTCTCTTTGGTGGTAAAGCAATCCTCACCGGATAAACGGCCAAATTCGGCACCCGCCGGGCAGGCATGCAACGGAATATAATGGAAGACCGTCAAAATATCGGCTTCTTTCATATAGCTGATAAAGGCCGAACGCTCTTCAATATCACGAAGTTTGATATAAAACATATGAGCATTCTGTTCAACATCAGCAGGGACTATTGGTAAATCGATACGGCCTGCGTCAGCAAGAGGCTTGAATGCAGCGTAGTAATTTTGCCACAGAGACAGTCGACGTTGATTAATCTGTTCAGCAGCTTCCAACTGCCCCCATAGATAGGCAGCCTGTAAATCAGCCATCAGATAGCTAGAACCGATATCACGCCAGGTATATTTATCCACCTGACCGCGGAAGAACTGGCTGCGGTTGGTGCCTTTTTCACGGATGATTTCGGCGCGATCGATCAGAGATGGATCATTAATCAGCGTTGCGCCGCCTTCTCCACCCGCCGTGTAGTTTTTGGTTTCATGGAAGCTAAAGCAACCAATATGGCCAATAGTACCCAGCGCTTTGCCTTTGTAAGTCGACATCACGCCCTGAGCGGCATCTTCAACCACAAACAGATCGTATTTTTTTGCCAGCGCCATGATGGTATCCATCTCGCAGGCAACGCCAGCATAGTGAACGGGCACAATCACTTTAGTTTTATCGGTAATCGCCGCTTCAATTTTGGTTTCATCGATATTCATGGTGTCGGGACGAATATCGACAAATACCATTGTTGCACCGCGCAATACAAAGGCATTAGCGGTGGAAACAAAGGTAAAACTCGGCATGATCACTTCATCGCCGGGCTTAATGTTCAGCAACAAAGCCGCCATTTCCAACGATGCGGTGCAAGAAGGGGTCAGCAAGACTTTCGGGCAGTTAAAACGCTGCTCCATCCACTGCTGGCAACGATGGGTAAAACCGCCATCTCCGCAAAGCTTCCCGCTGTTAATTGCATCTTGCATATAACCCAGTTCGGAGCCAACAACCGGTGGTGTGTTAAATGGAATCATTTCATCCCCTGCATAACCAATAAGCGGTGCTCTCAATAGATGCCCCGCTACGAATATAGAGACGCAAAGCTGCGATGTTACTCATCTGAGTGGCGACATATAGCCGCTGTAACCCGTGATGCTGACACCACTGCTTTGCCGCCGACATAAGTTTTGTACCAATACCTTGCCCTGCGGCTCCCGGAAACGCCGCCAGCAAACCAATTCGAGCCGAGCCATCCTGCAAATTACGCAAAGTGACAAACCCGATAGCCTGATTATGGCTATCGACCACCAGCAAACATTGGTGGTCGAAAGTTCCCAGTACCGCTTTTTCGGCCCATAGCGCGTAGAAACGCCCGCTATCCTGCGACTCATACCAAGGCGCACGGAAACGACTAAGAGCAAAAGCGCGGGCTGCGGCGCTGCGCAACTGAGGAATATCCAATTCAGTTGCGATCCGAACTGAGCCTGCAGCCAGCATATCGGAAAAGGCGGAACTCGCCGTCGTTCCCGAATGGTCAGCGACAGAAGCAGTTTCCGTGCCAATTGGCAGTGAAAGATCGATTTCACTTTCAACCAGACGAAAACCCAGCAGATTAAGGGCATCAACCCAATCCAGACGGTGCGCAGGGATTTTAGCCTGAACCAAAGCATAGGCATCCAATTCTGCCGGGTTCAGCAACGGGGCAGAATCAGATAAATTCAGTTTTGCGCTGTGTCTCTGGAAAAATTCACTTTCCCAGTTCAGCGGTTCAATATTGGCGCGGACGAGCATGCAATAAATCCAGCAGATATTTACCGTAACCCGTTTTTGCCAGAGCGGTGGCAGCGCGTTTTACGCCATCATCATCCAGCCAGCCATTACGCCAGGAAATTTCTTCCAGACAGGCGATTTTAAAGCCCTGACGCTTCTCTACCGTTTGTACGAAGGTACTGGCTTCAATCAGGCTATCGTGGGTACCGGTATCTAACCAGGCAAAGCCACGACCTAGTAGCTCAACCGTTAACTCACCGCGCTCCAGATACATCTGGTTGATGGTGGTAATTTCCAGTTCACCGCGGGAAGAAGGTTTAACCTGCTTGGCAAAATCAACCACTTGATTATCGTAGAAATAAAGCCCGGTTACTGCCCAATTGGATTTAGGCACGCTTGGCTTTTCTTCGATGGAAAGCGCTCGGAAATTATCGTCGAACTCCACCACGCCAAAACGCTCTGGGTCCATCACCTGATAACCGAAAACGGTCGCGCCTTTCTTTCGGGCAACGACACTTTTCAGTTTAGGGCTAAACCCTTGACCAAAGTAGATATTATCCCCAAGAACCAGACAGCAGGATTCACCGTTAATGAACTCTTCGCCGATCAAGAAAGCCTGCGCCAAGCCTTCTGGCTTCGGCTGCTCGGCATAACTTAGGTTAATACCAAACTCAGAACCATCACCCAGCAAACGCCGGAAGGAAGGCAAATCTTCAGGAGTGGAAATAATCAGAATATCGCGAATGCCGGCCAGCATTAAGACTGACAACGGATAATAAATCATCGGCTTATCGTAAACCGGAAGCAGCTGTTTAGAGACGCCGCGAGTAATAGGGTGTAAACGGGTACCGGAACCGCCCGCCAGAACTATGCCTTTCATAGAAACTCCTGATTTGACCTGTAACAACGCGCTGTTCAAATGAAGCAGCGCGTTAGATGGCCGTACAGTGACTTTTAGACGTGCTGGCGAAATTTAATCGCTCAGACCCAAACGTTCGCCGGCATAAGAGCCGTCCTGTACGCGTTGCCACCAGGATCTGTTGCCAAGATACCAATTGACGGTCTTACGAATACCGCTCTCAAAGGTTTCCTGCGGACGCCAGCCCAGCTCTCGCTCAATCTTCCCGGCATCAATGGCATAGCGCATATCGTGGCCTGGGCGATCTTTGACGTAAGTGATCAAATCACTGTAGTGGGCGATTCCCGCGGGTTTGTTGGGCACCAGTTCGTCTAGCAAAGTGCAAATGGTTTCTACCACTTCGATATTTTTGCGCTCGTTGTGCCCGCCGATATTGTAGGTTTCGCCTACTACGCCCTCGGTCACTACCTGATATAGCGCGCGCGCGTGGTCTTCTACATATAACCAGTCGCGAACCTGAGCGCCGTTGCCATAAACAGGCAAAGACTTACCGGCCAGCGCGTTTAAAATCACCAGCGGAATCAGCTTTTCAGGGAAATGGTATGGGCCATAGTTATTGGAACAGTTAGTGACCAACGTCGGCAGGCCATAAGTACGCAACCAGGCTCTAACCAAATGGTCGCTGGAAGCTTTTGACGCAGAATACGGGCTGCTTGGGGCGTAAGGCGTGGTTTCGGTAAAGAGACAGTCCGTGCCGTGCAGATCGCCATACACTTCATCGGTAGAGATATGATGGAAACGAAATGCCTGCTTTTTCTCTGCTGCCAGCGCCTGCCAGTAGTGCCGAGCAGCTTCCAACAGCGTGTAAGTACCCACAATATTGGTTTCTATAAAAGCGGCTGGGCCATCAATGGATCGATCCACGTGGCTTTCAGCGGCCAGATGCATCACTGCATCTGGCTGATACTGCGCAAAGATACGATCCAGCGCGGCGCGGTCGCAAATATCAACATGCTCAAACGCATAGCGATCGCTGTCTGCCACGACGGTCAGAGATTCCCTATTCCCTGCATAGGTGAGTTTATCAACCACCACAACGCTGTCGGCCGTGTCATTGATGATATGTCTCACCACGGCGGAGCCGATAAAACCGGCGCCACCAGTGACCAGAATACGTCTCAACGCCATACTCCTTTGGTATCAACAATCCACTGTTGCTTCACTTCTTCAGGTTTAATTGCCTTAAACTGGCTGTGATCGACCAGCATCACCAGCACATCTGCTTGCTGCAGCGCTTCCGCCGTGTTTTTCAGCGTAACGTTACCTGCTAATGATTTCGGCAATTGCTCTACGTTCGGCTCAACCACCAAGGTTTCACCCGCATGCCATTCTGCAATCAGGTGTGCGATTTCTACCGCCGGGCTTTCACGTAGGTCATCAATGTTTGGCTTAAACGCCAGACCGAAGCAGGCAATTTTTACTTCTGATGCACGCTTGTCGCTGTTCGCCAGACAATCAGCCACCGCCGCTTTCACGCGGTCGACAACCCATAAAGGTTTGCCATCATTGACCAGACGTGCGGTATGGATCAGACGCGCCTGCTGCGGATTTTGCGAAACGATAAACCATGGATCGACGGCGATACAGTGGCCGCCAACGCCCGGACCAGGTTGCAGAATATTGACGCGCGGATGGCGGTTCGCCAAACGAATCAGTTCCCACACGTTAATGCCCTGGTCGGCACAAATCAGCGACAGTTCGTTAGCAAAAGCAATGTTGACATCGCGGAAGCTGTTTTCAGTCAGTTTGCACATTTCAGCGGTGCGGGCATTGGTCACCACACATTCGCCTTCCAAGAAAATCTTGTACAGCTCACTGGCGCGGGCAGAACATTTTGGCGTCATACCGCCAATCACCCGATCATTCTGAATCAGTTCAACCATCACCTGGCCCGGCAGTACGCGCTCTGGGCAATAGGCGATATTAATGTCTGCTGCTTCTCCAGCCTGCTGTGGGAAGCTCAGGTCTGGGCGGAATTCAGCCAACCACTGAGCCATTTGTTCTGTAGCGCCAACCGGCGAAGTCGACTCCAGAATCACCAGATCGCCTTTCTTCAGCACCGGTGCAATAGATTTAGCCGCAGACTCTACGTACACCATGTCGGGTTCGTGATCGCCTTTAAACGGCGTTGGCACGGCAATCAGGAAAGCATCGGCAGCCAATGGCTTGGTGAACGCCTGCAAATAGCCGCCTTCAACGGCAATTTTGACAACTTTATCCAAATCCGGCTCGACGATATGAATCGCACCGCGATTAATGGTCTCGACCGCATGAGCGTTAACATCGACGCCAATCACCTTTTTCTTGCGCGAGGCAAAAGCGGCTGCGGTAGGTAAACCGATATATCCAAGACCGATAACAGAAATAGTTTCAAAACTCATAGCGTCACCTGATGATTCTTTAATGCTTCTAGGATGCGTTGACAGGCGTGCCCGTCACCGTAAGGATTATGTGCCCGACTCATTTGGTGATATGCATTTTCATCCACCAGCAAATGGGTTACAGCATCTACAATTTTTTTAACGTCGGTGCCCACCAGCAGAACGGTGCCTGAATCTACCGCTTCTGGGCGCTCGGTAGTGTCACGCATAACCAGCACCGGCTTGCCTAGCGATGGCGCTTCTTCCTGAATTCCGCCCGAGTCTGTCAGAATCATATAAGCATGGTTCATCAGGTAGACAAATGGCAGGTAATCCTGCGGATCGATCAGAATGATGTTGTCGACACCGTGCAGGATACGGTTAACCGGCTCGCTGACGTTGGGATTAAGGTGAACTGGGTATACAACCTGCACGTCCGGGTGATTACGGGCAATTTCAGCCAGTGCGCTGCAAATGCGCTCAAACCCGCCGCCAAAGCTCTCGCGACGATGGCCTGTCACCAGAATCATTTTTTTATTGGCATCGAGGAAAGGATAGCGAGCGTCCAGATCCTTACGCAGTTTCTCGTCTTTCAACACCCGATCGCGCACCCAAAACAGCGCGTCAATCACGGTATTTCCAGTCACAAAAATACGATTATCCGGCAGCAACTCACGCAACAGGTTCTGACGCGAATTTTCCGTTGGCGCAAAGTGGTACATGGCCAAATGGCCTGTAAGCTTACGGTTGGCTTCTTCTGGCCACGGAGAATAAAGGTCTCCGGTACGCAGGCCCGCTTCAACGTGGCCTACTGGAATTCGCTGATAAAACGCGGCCAAGCTGGTTGCCAAAGTCGTGGTGGTATCACCGTGGACTAAAATGACATCCGGTTTAAATTCGGCCAGAACGGGCTTTAAACCTTCCAAAATACGGCAGGTTATTTCAGTCAGTCCCTGTCCCGGCTTCATGATATTCAAATCATAATCGGGCTCAATTTCAAACAATCTTAGGACCTGATCCAACATCTCTCGGTGTTGAGCAGTGACGCAGACTTTTGATTCAAAGGCTTCATCCTGAGCCAAGGCATGCACCAGAGGAGCCATTTTGATGGCTTCAGGACGGGTGCCAAAAACAGTCAACACTTTCACAGTGAATCTCTTTTAGGTCAGTTAGCCGCAGACAACGCCTGCAAGTTGGGCGCTTACGCGCCCATTAGCAATTTAGTGCTTTACGCCGGGACGACGGGCCAATGCCACGCCAGCTCCGACTAGTGCGCCAATCGCTCCCCACATAATCATCAGGAAAGCGCGACGCGGGCTATCGCGAGTTACCGGATCTTCCGGAGTACGCAGGTAACGGTAGGTCTGGAATTTCTCTTCCAGAGTCGGCCCAACGTTTAATGTTGCCAGCATAGCGCGGTTTTGATCGTAATCGATATCAAAGCTTGGGCCTGATGCTGCCAGAGTTTCTAAACGCGCCTGAAGCATAGGTTTGCCCAGCAGGAACATTTTGGAATCCGGCAGTTGCTCCGCAGGCGTATCCGTTTGGTTACGGCTAATACCCTGTTTTTCGGCCACTTTCAGCGCTTGCTTAACCGCATTCAGCTCACGATCGTAAACCGCCTGCGCTACGGCTTCCTGCCGCTTAACCTGTGCTTTCATTGACTGAGTTCGCGCGGCCCATGCCCCTTGAATTTCATCATTTAAGTGACTGGCAGCACGCTGGCTAGCAAAATCGACATACTCACGTAGCAATTTGTTCGAGTCAGTAGCGGTTTCCGCGGTCAGTTTCACGCTGTCATTCAGCACTTTTTTGTCATCGTGCGGCGTGAATTGAATATTATTGACCAGCTCATCCAGCAAAGCTGCATCCGCTTTGGCATCCCCTTCCTGACGTTGCTTGTAGTAATCACTCTTCAGCCAGAAGTCACGACGGGTATCGTAAGCCGCTAGTTGAATAATGAACTCATTATAAGCTTCGTCAGAAATACTCGGCTGCTCGCTAGCCGAACCTGAAACTAAACGGGAATCCAGGTTACGCAAAAACTGCTGTTGGGAATAATAGCCGCCCAGATTATTAACTGTTGGCTTATCGGTAATCGCAGTGGCGCTCCACTGCTGCTTCACTAAGTAGGACACGCTTAGGGCAATGACGGCAAACAGAACCGCCATACCGATAATCCAGGCTTTACCACGCCACAGCGTGCAGCAAAGGCCGCGGATATCTAACTCGTTATCGACAGCCAGTTCATTGTTAGTAGACGTTTTTTCTGGTTTCATCACTGCCCAAAAGCCTCTGATTAAGATACATGCTTATTATTAGCCCGCCGCATCCGGCGCTTAATACGCTTGATGAAACGCGCCACTCGCCAGGCTCGTTTGATGCAGTAGCCATACAGGAAGAATGCAAGCAAGAATAATGCCAACATTACCCATTCAGGAACAAATACCAGTCGTTCGCCGATAACACCGACGGCCGCCAGCAAGGCCGCAGCCAAGGTAATTAGGACAAATGCCTGTCGGGAAGTGAAGCCTGCACGCATGATGAGATGGTGGATATGCTGGCGGTCAGGCGAGAACGGACTCATACCTTTACGCAAGCGGCGATACATAATGGCAATCATGTCCATTAGCGGAATCGCGATAATCCACAGAGCGGTAACCGGATTGATCGGATGGGTTTTACCCTGAGTGGTCTGCAACAGAATCCAAATGGCGGTAAAACCAATCAGCGTGCTACCCGCATCGCCCATAAAGACTTTATAGCGGCGCCCCAACAAACCGAGATTTAGCAAGATATATGGCGTAATCGCCGCAATCATCGCAAAACACCAAAACGCCAGTGCCATATGCCCGGCCTGATAGAGCAAGATGCCCATCGCACCGAATGACACGCAAGACAGCCCACCCAGCAGCCCGTCAATACCGTCAACCATATTGAATGCATTGATAGCCGCCCACACGGCAAACAGCGTAACCACGTAACCGAACGGGCCGAGAACCATTTCCCACGGGCCAAGAACGTGTCCAAGGCTGTGCAGATAGAGTCCGGCAAACGCCATCATTACTACACCGACTAAAGCCTGAACAAAAGCGCGGATTTTAACGCTAATATCAAAGCGGTCATCCAAAGCACCAACGAACACTAATAAACCGGCGCAAGCCAGATAGAGTGAACCGAAGGGAATTTGCTGGCTGGATATCAGGAAGGCAAAACAGATACCCGCATACACAGAAATACCGCCGACTAAGGGAATCAGCCCCTGATGGCGTTTACGGTAATTGGGTTTATCGACGAGACCGATTCTCTTTGCCACTTTACGGGCGATGAATAAAAAAGCTAAAGAAAACAGCAGGACGATTAGAATCTCTGTACTCATGGTGAGTAATTTCACGTTAAACAGCTCTCTGCAAAAGATAAGGCAGCTTAGCATGTGAGTAAACTTACTCCACGATGCAAAACAACCTTTCAGTCATTTCCTATTAGGGTGACAGCCTATATTGTTTTTACAACAATATCCTCGTTCTATTCACGGATAACCTAGAGCTAGATACGAAAATGCCATCACCATTAACGGTGTAGATCTACTGATCAAATAAATAAGCGTATTTATCGTATATTCCAAACGTGAAAAACGCCACGACTGAGCGTGGCGTTTTGTTCGTTTTATTTAAATTACGAACGTCTCATCATATCGAAGAAGTCGTCGTTGGTCTTCGTCATAGCTAATTTATTAATGAGGAATTCCATTGCATCAATTTCACCCATTGGATGGATAATTTTGCGCAGAATCCACATTTTTTGTAATTCTTCAGTCGTGGTGAGCAACTCTTCTTTACGAGTACCGGAACGGTTGTAATCGATAGCAGGGAATACACGTTTCTCAGCGATTTTACGCGCCAAGTGCAATTCCATGTTACCAGTACCTTTAAATTCTTCGTAAATCACTTCATCCATCTTCGAACCGGTATCAACCAGAGCGGTTGCGATGATGGTCAGGCTTCCGCCCTCTTCCACATTACGCGCCGCACCGAAGAAACGCTTAGGACGATGTAGGGCGTTAGCATCCACACCACCGGTCAGAACCTTACCTGAGGCAGGCACCACGGTGTTATAGGCGCGAGCCAGACGAGTAATGGAGTCCAGTAGGATGATAACGTCTTTTTTGTGCTCAACCAGACGTTTCGCCTTCTCAATAACCATTTCGGCTACCTGAACGTGGCGAGACGCTGGCTCATCAAAGGTAGAAGCAATAACTTCACCTTTAACCAGACGCTGCATCTCGGTAACTTCTTCCGGACGCTCATCAATCAACAATACCATCAGCACGCAGTCTGGGTGATTGTAGGCAATGCTGGTTGCAATGTTCTGCAACAGCATGGTTTTACCCGCTTTTGGCGGTGCTACGATCAAACCACGTTGTCCGCGGCCAATTGGCGAAGCCAGATCCAACACGCGCGCCGTTAAGTCTTCTGTTGAACCGTTACCGCGTTCCATACGCAAACGTGAATTTGCATGCAGCGGGGTTAAGTTTTCAAACAGAATTTTATTACGGGCGTTTTCCGGTTTGTCATAGTTAACTTCGTTAACTTTTAACAGTGCAAAATAACGCTCGCCTTCTTTTGGCGGACGAATCTTACCGGAAATGGTGTCACCAGTGCGGAGGTTGAAACGGCGAATTTGACTTGGGGATACATAGATGTCGTCGGGACCGGCGAGGTAGGAGCTGTCTGCTGAACGGAGGAAACCAAATCCATCCTGCAATATCTCCAATACGCCGTCACCGAAGATATCTTCTCCACTTTTAGCATGTTGCTTCAGGATAGAGAATATGATGTCTTGTTTACGCATCCGGGCCAGGTTTTCCAGCCCCATATTTTCGCCAAGTGTAATCAGATCAGAAACCGGCGTATTCTTTAATTCGGTAAGATTCATAATGGTGGGTTCTTAAACTCGGGGTATGTCTCGAACTTTAGTCGTGAATGGGTATGGCAGCGTCATCCGTGCCTGTTTAATGGACATTCAATCTCGGCCTTGTGTGCTGCGCGAGTAATAGCTTGCGCAAAATTCGCACTCAACGACGGCAATAAATTGAAGGTACCTTAGACTGATTTTTTAAAACCGTTAGACTGTCAAAAAACCGATTGAGTTCATATATATTCTCAACGCAAATGTTTCGACATAGAGTAAAACTTTAGATTCAAACTATTTAGGTGCTACAGAATTTTTTAGATGCTACAAACCTAGATTCTACTCACAGGTATGTTCTATACGCAGTGGAATAAACTTAACACGCTTCTTTGCAGGCGTCTAGCGGTCAGTGTGAAAATCACACCCACCGCAGGACACCCGGCTTTTGACACTAATATCGACTACAGATTTTCGTCCAGGAACGCTTTCAGCTGGCTCTTGGACAGGGCACCCACTTTAGTTGCCGCAACCGCACCGTCTTTAAACAGCAACAACGTCGGGATACCACGGATGCCGTATTTTGGCGCGGTGCCCGGGTTCTGATCGATGTTCAATTTAGCGATGGTCAGTTTGCCTTCGTATTCTTCGGCAATCTCATCCAAAATCGGAGCAATCATCTTGCACGGACCACACCATTCAGCCCAGAAATCGACCAACACCAGGCCAGTGGCTTCCAGCACGTCAGTGGCGAAGCTGTCGTCACTCAGGTGAATAATTTTATCGCTCATGTTCTACTCCAAAGGATTGTGTCTACCTAGTTGATGTAGCATTAACCAACATTAGGTTGACTTTATTTCACCGGATACGCTTTCGTAAAGCAATAGTTAGCTGATATTCTACCACACTATGAGCAAAACACACTTGACTGAACAGAAGTTTTCCGACTTCGCCCTGCACCCGCTAGTTGTTGAAGCCCTTGAAAACAAAGGGTTTCAATATTGCACGCCGATTCAGGCGTTAGCATTGCCTCTCACCCTGTCTGGGAGAGATGTAGCAGGTCAGGCGCAAACCGGTACCGGAAAGACGCTAGCATTCCTGGCGTCTACTTTTCATTATTTGCTTTCGCACCCAGCAGAAGAGGGTCGTCAGACTAACCAGCCTCGTGCATTAATTATGGCACCGACGCGGGAACTGGCGGTACAGATTCATTCTGATGCTGAAGCCTTATCCCAGATTACCGGTTTGAAACTGGGTCTGGCCTACGGCGGTGACGGCTACGACAAACAGCTTAAAGTGCTGGAAAGCGGCGTCGATATTCTTATCGGTACCACTGGCCGTTTGATCGACTACGCAAAGCAAAACTACATTAATCTGGGCGCTATTCAGGTAGTGGTACTGGATGAAGCCGATCGTATGTACGATTTGGGCTTTATTAAAGATATCCGCTGGTTGTTCCGCCGCATGCCTGCGGTAGAAAAACGTCTGAATATGCTATTTTCCGCTACGTTGTCCTACCGCGTACGTGAACTGGCGTTTGAACAGATGAATAACGCCGAATACGTGGAAGTGGAGCCGTTACAAAAAACCGGCCACCGCATTAAAGAAGAACTGTTCTACCCTTCAAACGACGAAAAGATGCGCCTGTTACAGACGCTGATTGAAGAAGAATGGCCTGACCGCTGCATCATTTTTGCCAACACCAAGCACCGCTGTGAAGAAATCTGGGGCCATCTGGCTGCCGATGGACACCGCGTTGGCCTGCTGACCGGCGATGTCGCGCAGAAAAAACGTCTGCGAATTCTGGAAGATTTCACCAAAGGCGATTTGGATATTCTGGTAGCAACCGATGTTGCGGCTCGTGGCCTACACATTCCGTTGGTGACTCACGTATTCAACTACGACCTGCCTGACGATTGCGAAGATTACGTTCACCGTATCGGTCGTACCGGTCGTGCTGGCGAAAGCGGCCATTCAATTAGTCTGGCGTGCGAAGAGTATGCATTAAACTTACCGGCTATTGAGACCTATACCGGTCACAGTATTCCTGTCAGCAAATACAATAGCGATGCGCTGTTGACTGATTTACCGGCACCAAAACGTCTGGCACGTACCCGCACCGGGAATGGCCCGCGCCGTAATTCTGCCCCTCGCCGTAACGGCGCGCCGCGGAACAACAACCGTAAACGACCAGGCTGATAACGCGATGCTAAGCTCCACCTCACTTTATGCTGCCATCGATCTTGGCTCCAACAGTTTCCATATGTTGGTGGTACGTGAGGTGGCTGGCAGTATCCAAACGCTGGCCCGAATTAAACGCAAAGTCAGGCTGGCCGCAGGATTAGATGCTAATAACCATCTGTCACATGAAGCAATGGAACGCGGCTGGCAATGTTTGAAGCTGTTTTCCGAACAGTTGCAGGATATTCCGCGGCAACAAATTCGCGTGGTCGCCACGGCAACCTTGCGTTTGGCCTCAAACGCCGACCAATTCCTGCAAACGGCCATTGAAATTCTGGGTTGCCCGATTCAAGTGATTAGCGGTGAGGAAGAAGCGCGGCTGATTTATCACGGCGTCGCTCACACTACTGGCGGGCCAGAAAAGCGTCTGGTGGTCGATATTGGCGGTGGCAGTACCGAGCTGGTAACAGGTTCCGGCG
Organism: Yersinia sp. IP36721; assembly: GCF_003634395.1. NCBI lineage: Bacteria > Pseudomonadati > Pseudomonadota > Gammaproteobacteria > Enterobacterales > Yersiniaceae > Yersinia > Yersinia sp. IP36721. The sequence goes on along the minus strand of NZ_QCZL01000011.1, from coordinate 19,813 downwards.
CTCAGGCGTCCATATTGGTCAGTCTGTCGATGGGCTGCGTAACCTGGCTGGAACGTTATTTCAGCGATCGCAATCTGCAACAGGAAAACTTTGACCAAGCCGAATTAGCGGCGCGTGAGATGATCAAACCGGTCGCGGCACGTTTTCGTGAGCACGGTTGGCAAATTTGCGTCGGCGCTTCCGGCACGGTGCAGGCTTTACAGGAAATTATGGTCGCCCAAGGCATGGACGAACTGATTACGCTGCCAAAGCTGCAACAACTGAAACAAAGAGCCATTCACTGTGGCAAGCTGGAAGAACTGGAAATTTCAGGTCTGACGCTGGAAAGAGCCTTGGTATTCCCCAGCGGCCTATCGATTTTGATCGCTATTTTCCAGGAATTGGGTATCGAAAGCATGACGTTGGCTGGCGGCGCACTGCGCGAAGGTCTGGTGTACGGCATGCTGCATTTACCTATTGAGCAAGATATTCGCAGCCGCACTATTCGTAATCTGCAACGCCGCTATTTGCTGGATATTGAGCAAGCCCAGCGCGTCGCGCAGTTAGCGGATAACTTTTTTCTACAGGTTGAGAAACAGTGGAAACTAGAGGGTCGATGTCGGGAATTATTGCAAAATGCCTGTTTGATCCACGAAATCGGCCTTAGCGTTGATTTCAAGCTCGCTCCGCAGCATGCCGCCTACCTGATTAGGTATCTGGATCTGCCTGGATTTACCCCCGCGCAAAAACTGCTTCTCTCCGCTCTCTTGCAAAACCAAAGCGGCACTCTGGATTTATCACTGCTTAGTCAGCAAAACGCGTTACCCGTAGTCATGGCGCAGCGTTTATGTCGCTTGCTACGTCTGGCGATCATTTTCTCCAGCCGTCGTCGGGATGACACCTTACCAGCGGTAAGATTACGCGCCAATGGCGACACTCTGTGCGTGCTATTACCACAAGGCTGGCTGCAGCTGCATCCTTATCGTGCTGAATCACTGGTACAAGAAAGTCACTGGCAAAGCTATGTTCAGTGGCCTCTTACTCTGGAAGCGTTTGGTTAAGCATTATCTCGGGCGGTTATAGATAGCCGCCCATTATTTCTCCCTTTTCTTATTCAGTAACCCTCCCTCACCACTATTTCGTCTAAAAAAACAGTAAGCACTCGATATGTGATCGCCTTCATCTTAAAAATAAAACTATGTGTGTATTTTTATAGAACAGCGTTTCTATTTTAAAATTATCTCCTCCATCAGAAGACAGCGCTGTCTGCGACAACTCTCTCCATTTCAATGAGGAATAAGAATGCGCGTACAGCTTCAACGTCGTCATCCCCTGAATATGCTGTTGATTCTTTCTGGTTTGGCACTTGCCCCTGCCACAGCATTGGCCGAACTGAAAGCACCGCAAAATCTACAGGTTCCCACGCTGGCTTATAACGAAAACAGCTTAGTATTAGTGTGGGAAGCGCCGCATGATAACGGTCAAATCGTCGATTATCAGGTGTATTCCGCAGGGAAACTGCTGGGCCTTGCCAGTGAAAATAATGACCGATACTCTCCGGCCAAACCCTATATCAATCATTTCTACGCAAATGATAAGCAGCAATTTCAGCACAAGATTCTGATACAGAATTTCACCGTACAGGGGCTACAACCTGACACGACTTACTCGTTTAGCGTCAAAGCGCGCTATGCTGACGGTTCACTGTCACCTGACAGTCAGGTGATTACCGCGAAAACAACGGCGTTACCTCAGGTGCTGAATATTCGTGATTTCGGTGCCAAAGACGATGGAAAAACCCTCAATACCCAAGCGATTCAACAGGCGATCAATAGCTGTAAACCTGGTTGCCGCATTGATATTCCCGCTGGGGTGTATAAAACCGGCGCGCTGTGGCTAAAAAGCGATATGACGTTGAATCTTGAGGCTGGCTCGACCTTGCTGGGTTCGGAAAATCCGACGGATTACCCCGCAGGCTATTATCTTTATAGCTATTCCACCGTCCAGCGTCCGGCTTCGCTGATTAATGCCATAAATCCTGATCAGACCGCGCCGGGCACCTTCCGAAATATCCGCATCGTTGGCTTTGGAACTATCGATGGCAATGGCTGGCTCCGCGCGAAAACCGGCGAAATATCAGATGAATTAGGCAATAAGCTGCCGCAATACGCCGCGAGCAAAAATACCAAAGTGCACGAAGACGGCATTCTAGCCAAAAATCAGGTTGAACAGGCTGTTTCCGCAGGAATAGATCTAAAAACGGCTTACGGCCAGAAACGATCCAGTTTGATCACCTTGCGCGGCGTAGAAAATCTGTATCTAGCCGGATTCACCGTTCGTAATCCGGCATTTCACGGCATTATGAATCTGGAAAACCATAACGTGGTGGCTAATGGTTTAATCCATCAAACTTATGATGCTAATAACGGCGACGGTATTGAGTTCGGCAATAGTCAGAATGTCATGGTGTTCAATAACTTCTTCGATACTGGCGATGATTGCATTAACTTTGCCGCAGGCACTGGCGAAATGGCTCAGCAACAGGAACCAATGAAAGGAGCGTGGTTATTTAACAACTATTTCCGCATGGGCCACGGCGCTATCGTCACCGGCAGCCATACTGGCGCATGGATTGAGGATATTCTGGCGGAAAATAACGTGATGTATCTGACGGATATTGGCCTGAGAGCCAAAAGTACCCGCTCAATCGGCGGTGGCGCGCGCAACGTCACTTTCCGCAATAATGCTATGCAAGATATCGCCAAACAGGCTGTCGTCATGACGCTGGACTATGCGGATAGCAATGCCAATCTGGATTATCCTCCGGCGAAAATTCCTGCTCAATTCTATGATTTTACAGTAAGAAATGTGACAGTGAATAACCAGACAGGAAAAAACGCATCCATTGAGATTAAGGGTGACAGTGACAAACAGGCCTGGCACCGTCTGGTGCATTTCGACAATGTGAAATTCGATCGGGTCACGCCAACGGCAATCAGCGATTTACGTGATAGCCAGTTCAATCAGGTTATTTTCACCCAGCTACGTGGCGAAAACCCTTGGCATTTCAGCGCGATACAAAATGTAACCGTAGATGGGAAACCCGTGACACCATAGGGTTCATCAACAGATTTCCCTACCCATTATTTCTTGGCATTTGCCAATTGAGCACGAATACTGGCCAGATGACTCTGGCCTTTTTGCATCCGTTCTTCCGGCGTAATCACTTTACGCTCCGATTCCCAGTCCAAATCATCCTGCGGCAATTCCATCAGAAAACGGCTAGGTTCCGGCCGCATTAATTCACCGTATTGCCGGCGTTCCCGACAGTGTGTGAAGAACAGTTCCCGCTGGGCGCGAGTGATGCCAACGTAGGCCAGACGTCGTTCTTCATCCACATTATCTTCGTCGATACTGCTTTGGTGAGGCAGTAGCCCTTCTTCCATGCCGACTAAAAATACGTAGGGAAATTCCAGACCTTTCGAAGCGTGCAAAGTCATTAACTGCACCTGATCCAACTCTTCGTCGCTTTCTCCGCGCTCCATCATATCCCGCAGGGTGAAACGCGTGACAACCTGGGTCAAAGTCATTTGCTCGTCCAGTTCCGAGCCTTCCAACATTTCCGTCATCCAGCTAAACAGCATGTTGACGTTTTTCATCCGCATTTCTGCCGCTTTCGGGCTGGGAGAAGTTTCAAACAGCCAACTTTCGTATTCCATTCCGTGAAGCAAATCCCGCACTGCGGCAATAGGTTCACGCTCCACCAGCCGAATAATACTCTCCAGCCAGTGGGTGAAACGCTGTAAAGACTCTAGTCCACGGCCTGTCAGATGCTGGCTCAAACCTAAGTCAAAGCTGGCGTGATACAGGCTCTTGTTCCGGATATTCGCCCATTCGCCTAGTTTCTGAATCGTTGCCGGGCCGATTTCTCGTTTAGGCGTATTCACAATGCGCAGGAAGGCGCTGTCATCGTCCTGATTGGTTAAGACACGTAGATAGGCTAGCAAGTCTTTGATTTCAGGGCGAGAAAAGAAAGAGTCTCCGCCGGAAATGCGGTAAGGAATTCGGTTTTGCACCAACAATTTCTCGAAAAGCCGCGATTGATGGTTACCGCGGTATAAAATAGCGTAATCACCGTACTGAGTTTTCTTAATAAAGTGATGGGCGATCAGTTCTCCCACCACTCTTTCGGCTTCATGATCTTCATTATTGGCGGTAATAACCTTCAGCGGTTCGCCGTAACCTAATTCGGAAAACAGTCGTTTTTCAAAAACGTGCGGGTTATTGGCGATCAAAATATTGGCCGCTTTCAATATCCTCCCAGAAGAACGGTAGTTTTGTTCCAGCTTAATCACCTGCAACTGAGGAAAATCTTGATTCAGCAACACCAGGTTCTGCGGCCGAGCGCCACGCCAGGAGTAAATTGACTGATCGTCATCTCCCACCACGGTAAAGCGCGCCCGATTGCCCACCAGCAACTTAACCATTTGATATTGGCTGGTATTAGTATCCTGATACTCATCTACCAGCAGATAACGCAGTTTGTTCTGCCAACGTTCGCGCACTTCTTCGTTTTTTTGCAGCAGCAGCGTTGGCAGAGAAATTAAATCGTCAAAATCCAGTACGTTGCAGGCTTTTAAGTGATCGTCATATAAGGTATAGCAGTGAGCAAAGATCTTATCGCGTTCCGAACGCGCCTGTGCAGCCGCGGCGGCCGGAGTCATTAGATCGTTTTTCCAATTAGAGATCGTCGAGATCAACTGCTGTAGCTGAGTTTTATCTTCTTCCAACCACTTGCTGGTAAGATCTTTTAGCAACCCCATCTGATCCTGTGCGTCAAACAGCGAGAAGTTAGATTTCATCCCCAGCGCTTTATATTCTTTCTTAATGATTTCCAGCCCCAAAGTATGGAAAGTTGAAATCATTAAACCGCGAGCTTCTTTACGCCCCAGCGTTTGCGCCACGCGTTCTTTCATCTCGCGAGCGGCCTTATTGGTAAAGGTTACAGCGGCGATATGGCTGGGCTTATAGCCACACTGACGGATCAAGTGCGCGATTTTATTAGTAATTACACGGGTTTTACCCGAGCCAGCACCGGCCAGCACTAGGCAGGGTCCGGTGACAAATTCGACGGCTTGTTGTTGGCTGGGATTTAATCGCATAGCGCTCGGTTACTCACGGTTACTCTGTGGGATGGTGGGGAGGAAGAGTGTAGCAGAAAGAAGCGGGTGAAAAAAAACGCCTGTCATTTTGCTTTCCCGCTTTCAAGCCGCCAAAAGCTTCAATCGTCGGCAAAATACGCTACACTGGCGGCCGATTAAAGGCGATATTCATTCAAATTACATTGTGGTGATAAGTATTATGGCGAACAAAGCTTCTGCGTTGCATATTCTGGTCGATGATGAAAAACAGGCAAATGATATTCTGGCGCAGTTGAACAATGGCGCTAATTTCCAGGAATTAGCCAAGAAATACTCTAATTGTCCGTCTAAACGTAACGGCGGCGATCTGGGCGAGTTTAACAAGGGCGATATGGTGCCAGCTTTTGATAAAGCGGTATTTAGCTGTGAATTGCTACAACCTTATGGCCCGGTAAAAACCCAGTTCGGTTATCACATCATTAAAGTGCTGTACCGTAGCTAATATTGCTGAGCTTGAATGTAAAAAAACCGGCACGCATGGCCGGTTTTTTATAGCGAACATCTCGAGCACTGACCCATCTCAAAATGGCCAGCAAGGTAGCTTGATTAGCCCGCAACCGCGATGCGCTTCATATCCTTCATATACCCACGCAGCTTATGCCCTACCGCCTCAATCGGATGGTTACGAATCGCTTCGTTAACATCACGCAACTGAGCGTTATCTACCGCAGTACCCGCTACGCTTTTGCCCAGATCCCCGGCTTGCAGAGAATCCATAAATTTGGCTTTCAGCAGCGGTACCGCTGCATTAGCGAACAGGTAGTTACCGTATTCTGCGGTATCAGAGATAACCACGTTCATTTCATACAAACGCTTACGAGCGATGGTATTGGCGATCAACGGCAGCTCATGCAGCGATTCGTAATAGGCTGATTCTTCGATAATACCTGAATCAACCATGGTTTCGAACGCCAATTCTACCCCGGCTTTTACCATGGCAATCATCAGCACGCCGTGGTCAAAATATTCCTGCTCGGAGATTTTACCTTCGAACTGCGGCGCGTTTTCAAAGGCCGTTTTACCGGTTTCTTCGCGCCACTTCAGCAGTTTCACGTCGTCTTCTGCCCAGTCGGCCATCATGCCGCTGGAGAATGCGCCGGAAATGATGTCATCCATATGTTTTTGGAACAGCGGCGCCATGATTTCTTTCAGTTGCTCTGACAGCGCGTAGGCACGCAGTTTCGCCGGGTTGGACAGACGATCCATCATCAGAGTGATACCGCCCTGTTTCAGCGCTTCGGTGATGGTTTCCCAGCCGAATTGAATCAGTTTTTCAGCGTAGGCTGCATCAGTACCTTCTGCCACCAGTTTGTCGAAGCACAGCAGGGAACCCGCTTGCAACATACCGCACAGAATGGTTTGCTCACCCATCAGGTCGGATTTCACTTCCGCAACAAATGATGATTCCAACACGCCAGCGCGGTGACCACCGGTTGCAGCAGCCCAGGCTTTCGCGATTGCCATGCCTTCGCCCTTAGGATCGTTTTCCGGGTGAACGGCGATAAGCGTTGGTACACCGAAACCGCGCTTGTATTCTTCACGTACTTCGGTGCCCGGACATTTCGGCGCAACCATCACTACGGTAATGTCTTTACGTACTTGCTCGCCAACTTCCACGATATTAAAACCGTGCGAGTACCCCAGCGCCGCCCCGTCTTTCATCAACGGCTGAACGGCCTGAACCACGGCGGAATGCTGTTTGTCTGGCGTCAGGTTGACCACTAAATCAGCCTGCGGAATCAGTTCTTCGTAAGTGCCAACTTTGAAGCCGTTTTCCGTCGCTTTGCGCCATGATGCCCGCTTCTCTGCGATGGCTTCTTTACGCAGCGCGTAGGCTACGTCCAGGCCAGAGTCGCGCATATTCAAACCCTGATTCAGCCCCTGAGCACCACAACCGATGATCACCACTTTTTTACCTTTCAGGTAGTTCGCTTCATCTGCAAACTCTTCACGTCCCATAAAGCGACATTTACCCAATTGCGCCAACTGCTGACGCAGGTTCAATGTGTTGAAATAATTAGCCATAGTGGTACTCCGTTCGATGTTGTGTTGCGTTATTTTCACATCCCCCAATCTGTGTGAGGGATTCTCTTGAATTCACTATATGTCAGGAAATCCGTTGCTGAAATTGATATATTTACAAGGTGTCGTTGCAGATTTTGCAATATAACAATTTCCTCGCCAACGAGAGCCAGCGCTATGGATTTACGTGACCTGAAGCTGTTTTTACATCTGGCTGAGAGCCGCCATTTTGGCCGCTCGGCCAAAGCAATGCATATCAGCCCATCTACCCTTTCCCGCCAGATTCAGCGGTTGGAAGAAACCATAGGGCAGCCGTTGTTTCTGCGGGATAACCGTACCGTGCAACTCACCGATGCCGGCACCCAGTTGAAAGCCTTTGCTCAACAAACCTTATTGCAATATCAGCAATTGCGTCATGCGCTGGGGCAGCACGGGCCGTCACTGAGCGGCGAGCTAAGACTGTTTTGCTCCGTTACCGCCGCCTACAGCCACTTGCCGCCGATTCTGGATCGTTTTCGCGCCGAACACCCACTGGTGGAAATCAAACTGACCACCGGCGACGCCGCCAACGCCGTAGACAAGGTGCAGTCTAACGAAGCCGATTTGGGGATTGCTGGTCGCCCTGAAACCCTGCCTGGCACGGTAGAATTCACCCAAATCGGCGAGATTCCATTAGTACTGATTGCGCCTGCGCTCCCCTGCGCCGTTCGTACTCAGGCTGCTGAAGCTCATCCTGATTGGAACAATATTCCGTTTATCCTGCCGGAACACGGCCCGTCGCGAAAACGCATCGATTTATGGTTCCGCCGCCATCGCATTACTAACCCACTGATTTACGCCACCGTTTCCGGTCATGAGGCGATTGTTTCGATGGTTGCGCTCGGTTGCGGTATTGCCCTGATTCCGGAAGTGGTGGTGGAAAACAGCCCAGAACCCGTGCGAAACCGTATTTCTTTACTCGATAATATTTCGCTGGTTGAACCCTTTGAGTTGGGAGTCTGCGTGCAGAAAAAACGTTTAAACGAACCCTTGATCGAGGCATTTTGGGGGCTGCTGCACAGCCCCGTTTGATGCAAATTAACCGGCGAGGAAGAATCTAAACGCCGGATTATCGGTTTCATCGTGGCAAATGTAGCCCAGCGCAGTCAGGTGCTGTTCAAATTCCGGCTCGATCTCGGATAGCTCGAAGCCCGCCAGCACCCGGCCAAAATCAGTGCCGTGGCTGCGATAATGGAACAACGAGATATTCCAGTGGGTACCGAGCGTATTGAGGAATTTCAACAGCGCGCCCTGTGATTCCGGGAATTCAAAACTGTACAAACGTTCGCGCAGCGGCTTAGGAGGACGACCGCCAACCATATAGCGCACATGCAGTTTGGCCATTTCATCGTCGGACAAATCCACTACCTGATAACCATCCGCCTGTAATTCAGCGATGATTTCAGCCCGTTCGGCGAATCCTCGGGTCAAACGCACCCCGACAAAAATGCAGGCGTTATCCGCGTCCGCGTAGCGATAGTTAAATTCGGTTACCGCCCGACCGCCCAGCAATTGGCAAAAGCGCAGGAAACTGCCTTTTTGCTCAAGGATCGTTACGGCTAACAGCGCTTCTCGCTGCTCACCTAGTTCACAACGCTCTGAAACATAACGTAAACCGTGGAAATTAACGTTAGCGCCAGAAAGTATATGAGCCAGACGTTCACCTTGAATATTATGCTGCTGAACATATTTTTTCAGCCCCGCCAACGCCAGCGCACCGGAAGGTTCCGCAATCGCACGAACGTCTTCAAAAATATCTTTGAGCGCCGCGCAGATGGCGTCGCTATCCACGGTGATAACGTCATCCAGATATTCCTGACACAGGCGGAAAGTCTCGTCACCAATGCGTTTCACTGCCACACCTTCGGCAAACAGCCCGACGCGAGCCAAATCAACCGGAGCTCCCGCCGCTAATGCCGCTTGCAAACAGGCAGAGTCTTCCGCTTCCACGCCGATCACTTTGATTTGCGGCATCAGTTGTTTAATTAATACCGCCACGCCAGCGGCCAGACCACCGCCGCCAACGGGAACAAAAACCCGATCCAAATGGGCGTCCTGTTGCAGTAGTTCCATCGCCAGCGTGCCTTGTCCAGCAATGACCGCCGGATGATCGAAAGGCGGTATAAAGGTGTAACCCTGCTGGCGGGAAATTTCGATGGCTTTAGCTTTGGCCTCATCAAAATTGGCACCAAACAACAGCACTTCGCCACCAAAGCTACGCACCGCATCCACTTTGATGTCTGCGGTGGCAACCGGCATCACAATCAGCGATTTAATGCCCAGTTTACTAGCAGAAAGCGCCACGCCCTGTGCGTGATTACCCGCAGAAGCGGTCACTACGCCGCAGGCTTTCTGTTCTTCATTCAGCCCCGCCAGCATGGCGTAAGCGCCACGCAGCTTAAAACTGTGTACCGGATGGCGATCTTCCCGCTTAACCAAAATGGTGTTACTCAAGCGAGATGAAATTTTCTCCATCACCTGTAATGGCGTGACCTGCGTAACTTCATATACCGGCGCGCGCAGCACCGCTCGCAGGTACTCTGCGCCACTGGGCGCATCGGGTAACGCTTGTGATTCCGCCATAGCCCTTAACCTCCCAGCTTACTTTTATCACGAACAGCGCCTTTATCTGCGCTGGTTGCCAGTGAGGCATAGGCACGCAAAGCGTAGGAAACCTGGCGTACGCGGTTTTTAGGTGTCCAGGCAGCGGAGCCGCGAGCTAATTCGGCTTCATGACGAGCCGCCAGTTCAGCGGCCGGTACATCTAATACCATGCTGCGCTGAGGAATATCGATATTGATCATATCGCCGTCCTGCACTAGGCCAATCAGGCCACCGCTGGCCGCTTCTGGCGAAACGTGGCCAATAGACAAACCGGAAGTCCCACCGGAGAAACGCCCGTCGGTAATCAAAGCGCAGCTTTTGCCTAAGCCCATAGATTTCAGATAGGTCGTTGGGTACAGCATTTCCTGCATGCCCGGCCCGCCTTTCGGCCCCTCGTACCGAATAATCACTACGTCCCCGGCAACCACTTTTCCACCCAGAATCGCCTCTACGGCAGCGTCCTGGCTTTCATAAACTTTGGCTGGGCCACGGAAAGTCAGGCTTTCTTTATCCACACCGGCAGTTTTTACGATACAACCGTTTTCAGCCATATTGCCGTACAGCACGGCTAAGCCGCCGTCCTGACTGTAGGCATACTCGCGCGTACGAATGCAACCTTCCTGACGGTCGGTATCCAGCGACGGATAGCGGCAATCTTGCGAGAAAGCTTTGGTGGTACGAATACCCGCAGGCCCCGCGGAATACATGCTTTTGACTTTTTCATCGCTGGTCAGCATAACGTCATAGGCTTTCAGGGTTTCCGGCAGACTCAGCCCCAATACGTTTCGGACTTCGCGGTTCAGCAAGCCGGCTCGATCCAACTCCCCCAAGATCCCTACAACACCACCGGCACGGTGCACGTCTTCCATATGGTATTTCTGAGTACTCGGCGCCACTTTGCATAAATGCGGAACTTTACGCGACAGACGATCGATATCCGTCATGCTGAAATCCACTTCACCTTCCTCCGCCGCCGCCAGCAAGTGCAGAACGGTATTGGTAGAACCGCCCATGGCGATATCCAGCGTCATGGCGTTTTCAAACGCAGCCTTGTTGGCGATATTGCGTGGCAGCGCACTGACATCATCTTGCTCGTAATAGCGTTTAGTCAGCTCAACGATATGTTTGCCGGCATCGAGGAATAATTGTTTACGATCGGCGTGAGTCGCCAGCAATGAACCGTTACCTGGGAGCGCTAAACCTAAAGCCTCATTCAGGCAGTTCATCGAGTTGGCGGTAAACATACCGGAGCAGGAACCGCAGGTCGGGCAGGCGGAACGTTCAATTTGCGCGCTATCTTCGTCGCTGACGTTCGGGTTCGCGCCCTGAATCATCGCATCGACCAAATCCAGCTTGATAATTTTGTCTGACAGCTTGGTTTTACCCGCTTCCATTGGGCCACCGGAAACGAAAATAACCGGAATATTCAGACGCAGAGACGCCATCAGCATCCCTGGGGTGATTTTGTCGCAGTTGGAAATACACACCATGGCGTCGGCACAGTGCGCATTAACCATATATTCCACGGAATCCGCGATTAACTCTCGTGAAGGCAGAGAATAGAGCATGCCACCGTGTCCCATGGCGATACCGTCATCCACCGCAATGGTATTGAACTCTTTTGCCACGCCGCCTGACGCTTCGATTTGCTCGGCCACCAGCTTGCCTAAATCGCGCAAATGAACGTGTCCAGGTACGAATTGGGTAAAGGAGTTAACCACCGCAATAATTGGTTTGCCGAAGTCATCATCGGTCATACCCGTAGCGCGCCAAAGTGCTCGGGCACCAGCCATATTGCGGCCATGAGTGGTGGTATGGGAACGGTACTTAGGCATTATCTCTTCACTCCTGTGTCTTTTATAAAGCAGGTGGCGAACGAACCACCCGCGGGTTCTGTCTGTCACTTTTTAGTTATTATTGATTGATAGGATCCAGCCAGCCGTACTTGTCTTCAGTTTCGCCGGTGAACAGGCCAAAGAACGCCTGCTGGATTTTCTCGGTAATCGGGCCACGTTTACCTATACCGACCTGAATACCATCAACGCTGCGTACTGGGGTAATTTCGGCGGCGGTGCCGGACATAAACACTTCGTCAGCCAGATACAGAGATTCGCGAGACAGCACCTGCTCACGCACTTCCAGGCCCATATCTTTAGCCAGCTTGATAATGGCATCGCGGGTAATACCCGGCAGAGCGGATGAGGTAAATGGCGGAGTGAACAATACTCCGTCTTTCACTTCAAACAGGTTCTCGCCCGCACCTTCGGACAAGAAGCCGTGAACGTCCAGCGCAATCCCTTCCTGATAACCATGACGGCGCGCTTCGCTGCCCACCAGTAAGGAAGAAAGGTAGTTACCACCGGCTTTAGCGGCAGTTGGAATGGTATTCGGCGCAACGCGATTCCAAGATGAAACCATTGCGTCAATGCCCTGTGCCAGCGCTTCTTCTCCCAGATAAGCACCCCAAGGGAATGCGGCGATGATAACGTCGGTTTTGTAGCCTTCCGGCGGATTAACGCCCATTCCCACGTCACCGATAAACACCAGAGGACGGATGTAGGCGCTAGTCAGTTTATTTTTGCGCAGCGTCTCGCGACAGGCTTCCATCAACTCATCGACGGATTGTGAAACTGGCATCCGATAGATCTTGGCCGAATCATGCAAACGCTGCATATGTTCGCGATGGCGGAATACAACCGGGCCTTTATGCTTGGTTTCATAGCAACGGACACCTTCAAAGACTGATGTTCCGTAATGTAACGCATGAGACATTACGTGAACTTTGGCTTCTGCCCACGGAACCATTTCGCCGTTAAACCAAATGTAATCAGCTTTCTTAGTCATTCTGTACTTTCCTTCTAGCGCCTCAGGCGCGTATTTGTAATGTATTGGTCTGCTGGATTTCTACACTCGCAACATCCAACAACTTATTCAACTGAGAAGACAGTAAATCTACCGAACGTTGGCTAGCAACGGTCAGCTCGATATTAATATTTTCGTTATTAAGGATAGGCGACATATTCATAGCACAAACCTGAAAGCCGCGGTGGCGCACCACTCGCAATACGCGCTCTAACATTTCAGGGCGGAAGCGGGCTTGGATCGAGAGCTGATGTTGCATCATGAAATTTTCTCCAGCATGGTTTCGTTACCTGCGCCCGGCGGAACTAACGGCCAGACATTTTCGAGTTCGTCGATGGAAACCTGAAGCAGGTACGGGCCGGTACTGTTAAACAGAGCGTCCAATGCGGCATCGACTTGGTCTTTGCGGGTGATACGTTGGCCGGGAATATCAAAAGCGCTGGCCAAAGTGATGAAATCGGGGTTATCGGATAAGTTGGTCTCACTGTAGCGGGCATCAAAGAACAGCTGCTGCCACTGTCGAACCATGCCCAAACGCTGGTTATCCAACAAAACGATCTTCAGCGGCAACTGTTTGCGCTTTATCGTTCCCAGCTCCTGAACATTCATCATAAAGGAGCCATCGCCGGACACGCAGATAACCATGTCGTCCCGACGAGCCATTTGCGCACCGACGGCCGCCGGAACACCAAAGCCCATCGTGCCCAACCCGCTAGAAGTGATGAAGTTTTCCGGACGGGTAAAACTCATATGCTGTGCAGTCCACATTTGATGCTGACCGACATCGGTAGTGATAACGGTTTCAGGCCCTTTACGATCGGAAATCTGTTTCAGTAACAGCGGCGCATAAATTGCTTGCCCCGGATGGTCATAACGCCAGCTATGCTGCTGCTTCAACGCAATAACTTCATCGCGCCACGGCTGGATGTCCAGAGGTTGCTGCAACGCGGGAAGCAAGGTTTTCAAATCACCCTGCAAAGCAACGTGAGCCTGCCGCAGTTTGTTCAACTCCGTCGGATCGATATCCATATGAATAACTTTGGCTTTCGGCGCGAACGCGTTCAACTTACCGGTCACTCGATCATCGAAACGTGCTCCGACGGCGATCAACAAATCGCACTCCTGCACCGCCAGATTGGCTGCCTTAGTGCCGTGCATACCCAGCATGCCTAAATAGCAAGGATGCTCAGCGTCAGGGGCACCCAAACCCTTCAAAGTCACTACGGCGGGAACCCCGGTTTCAGCGATAAACGCTCGCAAGGCAGGCACCGCCTGTGCCATACCTACGCCACCACCGACATAAACGATCGGTTGTTTGGCCGCACTTAACATGTCATAAGCCTGCTGGCGTTCGGCACTGGAATCCAGATAGTGTTCTTCCACCGACAGCAAATGCGGATGTAACTCTGCGACGGCTAACTGAATATCTTTCGGAATATCAATCAAAACCGGCCCAGGGCGACCGCTACTGGCGATGGCAAAGGCTTCAGCCATGATGCCCGGCAACGCGTCTAAAGACTCAACCAGAAAACTGTGTTTGGTACAGGCCAAAGACAGCCCCAGCACATCAATTTCCTGAAAAGCGTCGGTGCCGATTAAGGCAGAACCCACCTGACCGGTGATAGCGATAATCGGAACAGAATCCAATAACGCATCTGCCAGACCTGTGATCAAGTTAGTGGCTCCGGGGCCTGAAGTGGCGATGCACACCCCGACCTTTCCGGTTGCACGAGCATAACCGATGGCAGCCATTACTGCCCCTTGCTCATGGCGACACAGTAGATGTTCAACGCCACCGTCATACAAGGCATCGTAGACTGGCATAATTGCCCCACCCGGATAGCCGAATACCGTCTCTACCCCTTGCGCACGTAGCGCTTGAACCACCCACTGAGCACCATTCATAGTTATTTCCCCGAACTTTTGCGAGCGACACAGGATTTTATTCTGTTGTGCATTTTACGTTCACCGCGTCTTTTTACCGGCCAATAAAAAACCCCCGGACCTTTCGGTGCGGGGGTTCTCTTGTGATTAAGGCTTGATTTTTATGCCTTTCTTCGTCCAAGTGCAGCCCCGCACGGTGGGATAATAATCACCACCACGCTAATTAGGACTAGGTTAATCACTTGGACGAAAGCTTTCATAATCGGTTGTTCACATGTCTGTTGTCGAACGAATACCTACAGAGTTATCACAGTTATTATCGCTATGACAATATTTTTTTAAAAAGTCATTTTGTGACCCAAGACTACAATTGCAATAATTGTGTTAATTATCAAACGATAAAACCGATATTTCTTTCCCTGATTTTTATACAGAAAATTTACGCTTAACGTCCCCATGCTTAAAAAAATGTCAGAGATACTTTTGCACTGAGCCTGAAATTTCTTCATAACCGAGACGTTTTTACGATAGGCCACGCAAAATTCATGTCTTCCCTCGTAATCAAAACGATAGTTTTCGCGCCTTCTCGCAGGCTAAACACCACCCTAATGACAAAAAAACTCAATTCGGCAAGATACCAAACATCAGAAGGGGGAAAACTATGTCACTGGCCGTCATCCATACCCGCGCTTCCATTGGCGTACAAGCACCTCCAGTCACCGTTGAAGTGCACATTAGCAACGGGTTACCGGGGCTGACATTAGTCGGATTACCCGAAACAACGGTGAAAGAAGCGCGGGATAGGGTACGTAGCGCCTTATTAAACAGTGGATTTACCTTTCCGGCTAAACGGATTACCGTCAGTCTGGCGCCAGCAGACTTACCCAAAGAAGGTGGTCGCTACGATTTGCCAATAGCCTTAGCCATCCTCGCAGCCTCAGAGCAGATCCCCGTAGATAAGCTAGGTCAATATGAGTTTCTTGGTGAACTCGCCCTGTCAGGCGGTTTACGCAGCGTTAGCGGCGCTATTTCAGCCGCTCTGGCCAGTACAGGCGCCTCTCGTCTGTTAATACTGCCCTGCGCCAATGAAATGGAAGTTGGCTTAATCGTCAAAGGAAACAGTTTGGTTGCAGAGCATCTTCTGGCTGTTTGCGGTTTTCTGCGTGGAGAAGGCTCACTTTCCTCCCCAAAACAAGCAAGTGATTGGCAGGAATGGGATAACACACTCGACCTGCAGGATATTATCGGCCAGCAACAGGCTAAACGCGCACTGGAAGTCGCCGCTGCCGGAGGACATAACTTACTGTTACTTGGGCCACCTGGCACCGGGAAAACGATGTTAGCCAGCCGATTAAATGGTTTACTGCCACCCTTAAGCAATCAGGAAGCACTGGAAACTGCCACCGTAGCCAGCTTACTGCAAGGGCATCAGGCTCCCACGCATTGGTGCAAGCGCCCATTTAGATCACCACACCATAGTGCATCAATGGCAGCGTTAATTGGCGGCGGTTCCATACCTCGTCCCGGAGAGATCTCGCTGGCACACAACGGCGTGTTATTTTTGGATGAACTGCCTGAATTCGAGCGCAAGGTACTGGACTCATTACGGGAACCCTTAGAATCTGGCGAAGTGGTTATCTCGCGAGCAACGGCAAAAGTGTGTTTCCCGGCCAAAATACAGCTTATCGCCGCGATGAACCCCAGCCCCAGTGGACATTATCAGGGGCGACACAATCGCGCACAGCCACAGCAAATACTGCGTTACCTTGCCAAATTATCCGGCCCATTCCTCGATAGATTTGATTTATCCATTGAAGTGCCATTGCTACCGAAAGGTTTATTGAGGATGCAAAAAAATAGCGGGGAAGATAGCGCAACCGTCAGGCAGAGAGTATTACAGGCAAGAGAAAAACAATTGCATCGTTCAGGAAAGATAAATGCCCAACTCAACAGCAAAGAGGTTGCTCGATTTTGTGCGGTCACGCCGCAAGACGCACAATTTCTTGAACAAGTGCTGCTGAAGCTCGGTTTATCCGTACGAGCCTGGCATAGAATTTTGAAAGTCGCGCGCACGCTGGCCGATTTGGCACAACAGGATGACATTCAAAAGCCACACATTTCTGAAGCCTTGAGCTATCGTTGTATGGATCGTTTACTGTTACAGCTACACAAAGCGTTGACGTAAAAATGGGGCTTTCGCCCCATTTCTATTAGTCATCGCTATCGACATAGTCTTCCGTTGCATCTGCCTGCGGTTTACCGCCAGACAGCGTATGGAAGCGCTTTGGACGCCGGATTCGGGTGATGTATTTGGACCACACTTTTTCCGCATCGCTAACAGGCTCGCGCTCGCCACGACAAACGGCAACAAACAGTTGCTCTTCTTCGTTTGCTGGCTCACGTTTGCCTAAATCCAGCTCGTTGAAAGCATAGCCATGGCGCTCTAGCAATTGCGCCTCTTTAATGGTGAAATCACCGTGACGCGAGAACCCGCGAGGATAGTGTTTGTTATCAAAAAAACGATTGGTTGTGATGAAGCTATCCGCCATCTGACACGCTCCTAATTCTGTCATGGTCGTGCTGTTTATGGCGCGGAGTATTAGATAGGCTTGACATCGTGTAAAACAAAACATTTAAATCTTAACGACAAAAAAAATTGGAGATAGGTGTGGACACCGAATTACTGAAAACCTTTTTGGAGGTCAGTAGAACCCGCCACTTTGGCCGCGCAGCGGAATCTTTATACTTAACACAGTCAGCAGTGAGTTTTCGAATCCGTCAGTTGGAAAATCAATTAGGTGCAAGTTTATTCACTCGCCACCGGAATAATATTCGTCTGACGCCAGCCGGCGAACGTTTGGTGCCCTACGCAGAAACCTTGATGAATACCTGGCAGTTGGCCAAGAAGGAGGTCATACACTCTCTTCAGCATACTGAGCTATCGATTGGCGCAACGGCATCACTATGGGAAGCCTATCTCACTCCATGGTTACAGACACTCTATCTCCAACGAGAAGGGCTGCGACTCGAAGCTCGTATTGCGTTACGCCAGTCTTTAGTGAAGCAATTGCATGAACGGCAACTCGACCTTTTAATCACTACCGAGCCGCCCAAAATGGACGAATTAGCCAGCCAACTGTTAGGGAATTTTTCATTGCGGCTTTTTTCATCAGGTCAGCAAGATAAAACCGAAGAAATGCCGTATATAAAACTGGAGTGGGGGGCAGATTTTCATCAACAGGAAAATCGCCTGTTAGACCATGAGCAAATGCCAGTTCTGACAACGACTTCTGCCCATTTGACGCGACAACTCTTAGACACGACTGGCGGCTGTGCATTTTTACCTGAGCATTGGCAAAAAGATTACCCGCAGCTTGTTGCTAACCCGGAGATCCCCGCAATAGTGAGGCCTATGTACGCGGTGTGGCTACAAAATAGCGATCAGCAGATATTAATCCGCCAATTATTAAAAACTCCGATGAATAACGCCACTGAAGGGGCCACACGGAGTTAATCGAGAAACGCTTAGCCCATGATTGCGGAATCATATAAAAAGCTCTCATTGCCTTCTGGGCGGCAATAAAGCGCAATGACAGAACGGCAATGGTCATCTTCCCCACCATGAACCGACAGTACCGCGAAAGAGAACATAACCCAGGATTAAGTTCTAAATCAGCACGCTAAACAGCGTGCCAACACCCTAGTTAATTAGGTTGCCATCTATCACCATCGCTGCGAACACATTCTATTCTGCTTCGCTGAGAAACAACGCTTAGCCTATCGAGATGGCAGGAAGTGAAAGTAATTTCAGATAATCTAGCGAGCATTCTGGATAGCATATAGACCTCAGTACTGATGTATTTGTATCCGTACGAATCTCCCCATTCCAGAGCGACTATTTCCAGCAATCGCGCAAACGTGGCGCCCAAAATACGGGGAAAAATACCAAAGCCGCAGCTAACAGCATAATCATTGCTAAGGGTGTAAAATAGTTTCTATAGTGAATACAGTGCAACCAAGCTATCCAATCATGGGAATAACGAACTGGGAACCAATGAACGACAGACCAATCTGATTGCACCTAAAGGCAATACTCAACTGACTTGTTGCTGATACCAAACTATCCATAACAGACTGTTTAATATTGTTTTGTGCATTACTATTCGCAATAGACCTGAACAGATATCTCCCGCATAAGGGATTGAATAATAAGAATATTGCCGTTTTAATCCGGCTTCCTCGCCTCGCCATATATCGACAATTGTAAGCGTAATGCCTCGTTTTCTATCATTATGTAAATACTTTCGTTTCCACAAACACCCTGTCTCTTTGAAACCGACGTTAAAGAAATCACGACTGAGAAACAACCTGACCTGCAGTGCATATAGTCGTTACCACACCAGCTGCAAACATTGGTGTCAATTTTCTTATCACAGGGTTCCTTCACGGCACTATCATCTCAAGGTGACAGGTAACATTTCTATATTATTCAAAAAATAAGCAGAGAATTCATAAACAATCTGAGTGGGTCAGAATTGATTCAATCTTTATTGAAGAGAGACAAATGCAGATTATTAATTAATTCTATATACAAGTTATTGTAGTGATAATAAGTAGAATTCCACTATAAATTAACAATGTGCTGTACGAAATTGGCCTTAAAAATGTAATTAATTAACACTTTTATCGTTTTTATGTTAATATTTTAATATTTTAAATTATATAATTAGTTCAAGTTATCATGTTTTCATCTGATCATGTGACCATCTCAGTATGTCAGGAGGTCAGGAGGTCAGGAGGTCAGGGTAATGGATAATAACTGCAAAAGTGTAGCTTTTATTTGTTTGATCCAAATAAAAAACCCCTCGCTTTCGCGAAGGGTTATTTATTTGGCAGGGGCGGAGAGACTCGAACTCCCAACACCCGGTTTTGGAGACCGGTGCTCTACCAATTGAACTACGCCCCTAAAAGAGGGTGGCGGAACGGACGGGGCTCGAACCCGCGACCCCCTGCGTGACAGGCAGGTATTCTAACCAACTGAACTACCGCTCCACCGATTCTGTTACTTATACTTCCGTATATATTCCCGTTAGGGCCAGCATGTCCTTGCTGTTTAGCCACCAGATGTCACTCTGATAACTTGTGTTTGATGCCTGGCAGTGTCCTACTCTCGCATGGGGAGACCCCACACTACCATCGGCGCTACGGCGTTTCACTTCTGA
>NZ_QCZL01000010.1:0-144908 GCF_003634395.1 Yersinia sp. IP36721 | reverse complement strand
AAGATCAACCCCCTGCAGTTTATGAAAGTGCCTGGTTCATGAGGCACGCTACCGTCTAGGAAACTGGGGTCTATTCATGCACGTCCATTTTGTTTGCTATCTAAATGGGCAATTTCAGAACTGTCATTATCCTATATCCCGAGTGATGGGGAATATTTGGAAACAAGTAACAGATAATGATGGATATCATCACCTTTGCGTCCCTAAAGATATTTACGAAGTCAAAATTGGCAAGGTTATCCGACATTTTGATACGAACGAGATCGATGATTTGCGCTATGTCATTAGCTATCTGGCTAAATGTGAGCAAAAGGAAAATGGCATCATCGCGGGTAAAAGCGTGATACCGGTAAAAAGCAACCGAGGTAGACCACGCATACGCTGAACAACCTTCACTGACTTTTTACAGATTCACCGGTTGGTATGTCGGAGCTGGCATGAGTAATCATCAACCACGACTCCGGCTAACCCAAATGCTACCGGAGAACTCAATCATGACCATCAAACCTTCCTTACTTGAAGATCAATTTGTCGATATGGCATTTATCACCAAACTATTAAAGATGACAGATAAGTGGCTCTATAAGCTGATAAAAGACGGTTTGTTCCCTAAACCCATAAAGCTGGGGCGCAGTTCCCGCTGGTTGCAAAGCGAAGTGGAGATTTGGCTGCAGGAACGTATAGCCGAGTCCCGCCAATAACACTTCCCATCTTCTTCGATATTTACCTTCAGACAGTCAGTATAATAACCCGTTTAGCGCGGCGATTTTTGACTGTCTGTGATACAGGCATAAAGGATCATTAACCGATGAAAGAAACCACTTGCCGCTATGAATCACTGCTCAACACCTATCAACGCTGGCTAACTGATTTGACAAATATTGCAGTCAGGAACGGCATGTGCCATCCGAACATCCAATCCTGCCACCTACTCACAGTTTCAGTGTTACATTTCCCGGAGACAGGAGCAGTAACAGCGGTTGTGCCGCAGTACCTATATCGTATGATTTATGGAAAAACACGCCCAGAGCCGTTGACTATGCAGGATGACTTGAGAATAAGCCTCGAAACCGATGATGAGCTTCTGTTCACACATGCAGGTCTGGAAGGGGTTTTATTGAGTGAATGCATCCGACTTAAACAATGCAGCATTGCTAACAAGCTGAGCAACCTTTTCATACGGTGTAAGTCACGAGAAATTCGACGTAAACTTATCTGGTTATGCTGGTACGACCTGATGCTTGGAGCTCCAATGAATGACTGGCTGGACAATCTGAAACTGATGAATCAGGAAGAGCTATGTTTCTGGCTGGGACAACGGCAGGAAGAAAATACGGCGCTGACGAGCCTTATGGACGAGTATGTTATTTTTACGCGCTATTAAAGAGAAATTCCCCAATAGTTCAACTATCTGGAAAAAATACCATAATGATTGCTGCAGATTAATGGTTGTGCCCGGCAACATGAGCTTCTGATCTACCGAAGTAAAAATCATACCGGCACAGTGATAGTGCCGGTAGAGAGCCATGTTTCGGCCACGTTCTTCAGGAGATTATTTGACTCAGTTAGATACTTTTGCCACTGGAGTTGATGCTTGGCATAACGTTCAGCTCGCTGTTCGTCACTTTCATCACTGCGTAGCTGTTCGTTATCCTCACCAAAAGTGGTCGAATTATGCGTGGTTTTGTATTTGTCATATTGCGCCATCTCTCCAATGGAGAAGGTGCCTTTGGGGAGTGGCTCAAGAAGATCACGAGGAATGGTGGTTGCCCCTATGGGGAATAAAAATCCTTCGCGATTCAGGAGAGCAGAAGTCACCAACGGCGTGGCGATACCTGGCGCGCCAGCCATTCGCTCTTTGCCATGCTGTATAAGGCGGAACCACGCTTGTGGGCGTAACAATACCTCGACGGTTTTAACCGTATCGCCTTCCCCCTCAAAGAACGCGCGAACAATTTCCTCATTCAATCGTCCCGTTGTGACATCCATCCACTGGGTGAATGCATCCGTATCTCTACGCTCAAATGCTCCTTTGCCAGACTCAGCATCTGCTAAGGAATTGCGCCAATATGACGCAAAACCCTGAGTATTCCTATCCATTGATCATCCCATGTCTTAATAAAAATTATTGATTTCGTTGATATAAATTCAACACATGGTTAAGCATTGTCCACGATGCGGTGTCGTTCGCAATAATTTTTGTATTGGTCTGGTGCTTTTGACAAATGATACAGAGGTCATAACTGGCTGAGAGTTATCGATTAATAGGAGCCTTAGTTAAGCCAACTCGACGATCTCCCATATGTGTCATTTCTTTGCCAGCCTAGTTGTTACCAATGCCTAAAAACGTAGTTTGAACGGTAAAATTCAACTTCAACTCACAAAATACTATGTAAATCAGTACGTCGTGGTATTATTTAGAGTCACTTCTATACCCAGAGTCACAACCATGATCCGCTGCCACCTCGCCCGAATGATGGGCGAACACAAATTGCGCATTGCAGACGTTGCTAGGGAAACTGGGCTCAGCCGCGCCACAGTGACCTTGCTCTATAAAGAGACGGCACAGAAGGTAGATCTAAATGCCATTAAGCAGATCTGCGTACTATTCGATTGCACTGTTGGTGAGCTATTGGAATTGATGCCAGGCCCAAATGACCAAGGAATGGCATGATGACATCTGAAGCAGATACCCGTGCAAACTATATAGATCCAGCTTTGGGTGCAGCGGACTGGCAACCAAGCAACATCATTCGGGAGCATTATTTCACCGACGGTAGGAAGATGGCAGGTGGTGTGCGTGGGCGGCGTTGTTTTGTGGATTATCTGCTTCATAAGGACAGTCGCTATCTGGCCGTGGTGGAGGCTAAAAAAGAATCCGAGCATCCAACGAAAGGCCTGCAACAAGCCATCGACTATGCGAAGAAGCTTTGCGTTCGCTTCGTCTATTCAAGCAACGGTAAGCAAACCTACGAATTCGATCTTGAAACAGGCAAAGGCGACTACATAGAGTTCTACCCAACACCTATAGAGCTAGAAAAACGCTATGTCGTTGAAACGACGGGGTTAAGTCAAGAACTAAGAAACATCCCGTTTCACTTAGAAGGGGCAATGAAACCGCGTTATTACCAGGAACTGGCAGTCCATTCCGCTACAGATGCAATCGGTGAGGGCAAATCCCGAATCTTGCTCACACTCGCTACGGGCACTGGTAAAACATTTATTGCCTTTCAAATCGTTCATAAAGTATTTCAGGCTCGCTGGAACCGCGACACCCCCGGTTCACGCAGACCGCGCATTCTGTTTCTGGCCGACCGAAATATCCTTGCAGACCAAGCCATTAACACCTTCAATCCCTATGAAAAAGACTTGGTTAAAATTAATGGGGAGGAAGTCCGCAAGCGCAATGGCGTGGTGCCCACCAACGCGCACATCTTTTTTGCGATCTATCAGGCGATTGCGGAACGGGAAAACATCGATGGCTTCTATAAAGCCTATCCCAAAGATTTCTTTGACATGGTATTGATTGATGAATGTCATAGAGGTGCTGCCAATGAAGCAGGTTCCTGGCGAGCCATTCTTGATCATTTCAGTAGCGCCGTGCATTTGGGTTTGACAGCCACACCAAAACGCACGGACAACGTGGACACCTATGAATACTTTGGCCAGCCTGCCTATGTGTATTCACTGAAGGACGGTATCAACGACGGTTTTCTAACACCATACCGGGTTAAGCGCATTAGAACCAATTTGGATGAATTAGTGCTCACCAAAGATGATGTCATCGTCGAAGGTGAATCTAGTCAAGATTTGTATCAGGTCGAAGACTACGACAGCAAAATCATTGTAGATGAACGCACTGAGCTGGTTGCAAAAGCTATTTTGCAAAACATCAACCCGCTGGATAAAACTATTGTCTTCTGTGAAAACCAAAATCATGCGCTGACCATGCGCGACATGATCAACAAATACAAAGCAGTTAAAGACCCGCACTACTGTGTGCGGGTCACCAGTGATGAAGGCAAGGTCGGTCGCGAACTGCTTGAAAGATTTCAGGATAACGACAAAAACATCCCTACCATTATTACATCATCACAAATGCTCACTACCGGCGTTGATGCCCGTAACGTACGTAACATAGTGTTGGATCGAACCATAGGCTCAATGGTGGAGTTCAAACAGATTGTCGGTCGCGGTACGCGTGTGTTCGACGGTAAAGACTACTTCACCATAGTGGATTTTCGTGGGGCGACTAATAACTTCTATGACGAAGGATGGGATGGCGAGCCCGAAGCCCCCGAGCCGCGTGGAACCAGGGAACCAACCCCGCCACCCTATACACCCGAGCCACCAGAAGGTGGCGACAGGCCAGAACCGGGCGAGCCACGCGTAAGACTTAAAGTAAAACTCGGTAAGCACCGTGAGCTCAAGGTCATCGATATAGAAACCCGCTATATCGACGAGAGCGGTAAGCCTCTCTCGATTCAGGAGTTCGTCGAACGGCTAATTCAACAATTGCCAGGACTATTCAAAAGTGTCGATGAACTCAGAGACATCTGGTCAGACCCAGACCTGCGTGAACAACTGCTGGCCAAACTGGTACAAGCCGGCTTTGACAAAGAGCAGCTATCCGCTCTGCGTCGCATGTTCGAAGCTGACGACTGCGACATATTCGATCTATTGGCATTCTTAGCGTTTGAACAACCCATGGCTACCCGCAAAGCTAGAGCGGAGGCAGTACGGGCTAATAACGCCTTCTTCGATCAATACAAAGAGGAAAAAGCCAAGCAATTCCTGCAGTTTGTTCTAAACCGCTATGAACTAAGCGGCACTACAGAGTTAGCGCGGGAACGCTTGCCAGCTCTAATTGAACTCTCCGGCCTCGGCACTACCAAAGATGCTTCCATGGCATTTGGCGGCAAACCTGCGCAATTGCTCGCCGCATTCAAACAACTACAACACCAGCTTTACCAAGTGAGCTAACCAATGGAACTGAACTTAACGCCTAACCCATTACATCAGCAAGCACAGATCCTACGCATTGATAAAGTCGCGACGCTGATTGGCGAAAACGGCTCCGGTAAATCCAGTATTTTACAGTCAGTATTTGAACAACGATTAGCAGGGAGAGACCATGGAAATCTCAAGGTCGTGTGCTTCTCTTCCGGCCAGAACGAGAACTACTCGGCAAAGTTCAGTACCTATCTAAATAGAGAGCGGAAAGCCGGTCGAGGATTGAGCCTTGAGTGTTTTTACTATGATAAGTCTTGGTCTAAATTATTGATTTTTTTAGCTACTACGATAAAGCGCAAAGGGAAAGTTCGGGCCTTTTTGGCTGAGCGTAATTATGTAGTTGAGAATGAGGTTGAGGAAGGAAGTGATCGAGAAAAAGACGATCTAAGCACAACCTTGAAATGCACCTTTAAGGTTGATAAAAACTACATCGCACGAGTGCAAGATGCACTTAGTCGTGAAGAACGTGGTGAAGCGGACACACTACGTGCAACGCCATACTTTCGTTCACTGGAAAGCTTTATTACTAACCTGATTTCCCGTAACTATGAGTTCGAAGAGCCCCTTCGAAAGCAAACCATCAATATCACAGCCAATGGCCTAATCCAGGTTTCTTTCGACTACCCCAGGCAAGTTCAGGCTGGCGATGACGAAGCCGAAGCTGGTGCGCCGAACGCCCAAGCCATGGCTACCAGTTGGGACCCAGAAGTGGCCTTTTTTACTCAAGCCGCCGATAACAACTACTTTATCGATAAGTCACGTTGCAAGCTGGTATTCAACAGCAATATCGAGTTGGATCAGCTCAGCGATGGTGAATACCAGCTCCTGTTCCTGTATGCGCTAATTGACCTTTTCGACTCTGACAGCACCCTGTTCTTATTCGACGAGGCGGACTCTCATCTTCACTATAAAAACGTTGAAAAACTTTGGGCCTTGCTACACGGCATAAAAGGGCACGCCATCACCACCACACACCTACTCGACTCCATTTCGGCCAAAGAGAATCGTATCGAACACTTGAAAGTCGTGGAAAAAGGTCGGATCAGCGAAGACAACAAGATCAAACAGTTGATCAATCGCCTGAGTGTGCTTTCACGTGCAAAATCCGTTGAGTTTGAGGTATGTGGCAAGCTGCCAAACATAGCGTTATTAGATGACTACAACGACTGGATTATCTTCACCAAACTTGCCGCCCGAAAAGGTTTGGACGTATCTCTATTGGCACACGTTCACGCTATTGGTAAGCCATCCAGTCGTAACGACGATAATGAGCAAATCGGAAAAGCCAAAATCGACTGGACTCAATCGCTAAGCAAAGTAGAAACAGAGTTTGAGACACTGAACGTTTTTCTTGTATGTGACCGTGACAATTCAAACCCACGCTGGCATGAAAATGGTGTGTTGCTATTGGGAGCTCCGAAGGAAGAAGTTAGTAGAATACGCTGGCCGAGAAACAGACGTATTCAAACTTACTTGCTTGCGTGGCGCAGACGTGAAATCGAAAATTACCTACTTTCTTATAGCGCCCTGACACACTTTGGCATTATAGGCGCAATCAACAATAATCAGCTCGGTCAAGGTTTACATTTGAGGGATGGAGATCCAGGGGATAATGACGGGATAAGGATGCTTGATGTCAAACATGTCGTTAATCCATTGATAGAAACTCAAGATGTTGGCAAAGATTTAACCAAAATTGAGTTCTACATAAATCAAATGAAGCCTGCTGAAATCAGCGAAGACATCACTAATATGTACAATTTTATTATCGGAAAACTCTAAGCATGTCACTACAACAAAAAATTGGCCGCATTACCGACATTCTGCGCCGTGATGATGGTATCAGCGGTGCCATGCATTACACAGAACAAACCTCCTGGGTATTGTTCCTGAAGTTTCTCGATGATTACGAGTCCGAAAAAGAAGACGAAGCAGTATTGTCCGGCAAAGGCTATCAACCTGTACTGGATGAAGAACACCGCTGGACAGCCTGGGCTTGCCCCAAAACTGCCGATGGCAAGCTGGATTTAGCGCGCGCCAAAACAGGAGATGACCTTACCGATTATGTGAACAGTCAGCTTTTCCCTTACCTGAAAAGCTTCGCCAACGTAACCGTAAATGGCGCAGACCCAAAGTCGTTCACCTACAAAATTGGCGCGATATTTCAGTATCTGGATAACAAAGTGGCCTCTGGTCATACCCTGCGCGAAGTGCTGGATATTGTGGATAGTCTGAACTTCCAGTCTGAGTCCGATTTATTCGAGCTCTCATTGGTCTACGAAGGCTTGTTGCAAAACATGGGCGATGCTGGTGGTTATGCGGGTGAGTTTTATACCCCTCGCCCTGTAGTGCGCGCTATGGTGCAGGCGATAGACCCCAAGCCCGGTGAGAGCATTTACGACGCTGCGGCAGGTTCATGCGGGTTTTTGGTCGAAGCCTTTGAGCACCTGAAGAGTAAAAAGAATGAACTCTCCACCGAGCAATGGGATTTCATTCAGCGCGATACTTTCTTCGGCTATGAAAAAACCTCGCTGGCTTATGTCATGGGTATGATGAACATGATCCTGCATGGTATCGAGTCGCCCAATCTGTTCCGCGGTAATACCCTGACCCAGAATATTCGCGAGATTCAGGAAAAAGACCGCTACAACATTATTCTGGCAAACCCTCCGTTTGGCGGCAAAGAAAAGTCACAAATTCAGCAAAACTTTCCCATCCAGAGCAATGCCACTGAGTTGCTGTTTTTACAGCACTTTATGAAAACCCTGAAAAGCGGCGGCATAGCAGCGATTGTGGTGCCAGAAGGTGTGCTATTCCAAACCAACAGCGCTTTTAAACAGGTTAAACAAGAGTTGCTGGAAAACTTTAACCTGCACACCATTTTAAGCCTACCTGCTGGGGTGTTTTTGCCTTATTCCGGCGTAAAAACCAACGTACTATTTTTTGAACGAAGCGGCGGTACCAGTGATGTTTGGTACTACGAATGTGAGCCAGAACAAAAACTCACCAAAAACAAACCCATCACCGACAACCACTTAAAGGAGTTTGTTGCGCTGTATAGCAGCCGAGAAACCACAGAGTGTTCATGGACGGTTTCAGCCAGCAAGTTGGCTGAAGATTATGACCTATCTGCCAAAAATCCAGCCAAACAGAAAGATGCCGAGCACCTAGCGCCAAGTGATATCCTTAAGCAAATCCGCACCAAGGAAAAGCTGGTGTCTGGTTTGCTGGATGAAATTGAAAACTTGTTGGCGGAGAAATAATCATGGAGCAGGTTTTATATCAATTGCCTGATGGTTGGGAATGGCATTCTGTAAAGAACTTAAGCCATAATATCCAATATGGACATACAGCCAAGGCGGAAAACAGTGGCAATGCAAAGTTCTTACGTATTACTGATATCCAAGATGGAAAAATTGATTGGCAGGGTGTTCCAACTGTATCTCTAGAAGAAAAAGAAATTAGAAAGTACGCTCTGAGCGACAATGACTTAATCTTTGCTCGTAGTGGGGCAACTGCGGGAAAATCTATTCTAATCAAGAATGCTCCAACAGATGCCGTTTTCGCATCGTATTTAATTAGGATTATTCCTAACCAAGAAAAAATCATTCCAGAATATTTAAGCTATTTCTTTTTAACACCAGCCTACTGGGAAGTTGTTGGCCTGAATGCAGCAGGTGCAGCCCAGCCGAATATCAACGGTACAAAGCTTTCTGAATTTATTATTCCTATCGCTCCCCGAGAAGAACAAAAACGCATCGTCGAAAAACTCGATGTACTGCTCACCCGTATCGACACCGCCATCGAGAATTTGCAGGAAAGCACCACGCTGGCTGAGGCGCTGTACGAAAGTGAACTAAATAATGTATTTAGTTCAGGTCATGGCAAGTGGCAATTAAGAAAGTTAAATGATATAGCTGAAGTAGCACGAGGAAAGTCTAAACACCGGCCTCGTAACGACAAATCATTATTTGATGGTGAATACCCGTTTATACAAACGGGTGATGTGCGAAATGCACAAAAATACATCACACGTTTTTCAACCACTTATAACGAGAAGGGGCTTCTACAGAGTAAGTTGTGGCCAAAGGACACTATCTGTCTAACAATAGCAGCCAATATTGGTGATGTTGCAATTCTAGGAATGGATGCGTGTTTTCCTGATAGTGTTGTTGGTATTTCGTCTTCGGAGCTAGAAACCGATTACCTTTATTACTTCCTAACAACACTTCAGCAGCAACTGGACAATAAAGCGAATGCCGCAGCACAGAAAAACATCAATCTAAAAATTCTATCCGAAATAGAAATTCCAGTTCCCACTTTTAATGAGCAAAGGGACATTGTGAGTAAGATCAATGCTGTCGACCAAATGGCTGTAAGAGTGAAGGCTGAAATTTCTAAAAAAATAACAATGATGCAGCAACTGAAAGCATCAATTCTCGATTCTGCCTTTAAAGGCGAGCTCTAAGGAGGGAGCATGGCTAAGCTATTTCCTGAATATTTCAGCCCTGAAGATCTGAATATTGAGATTGAAGAAGTATTCCCTAACTGCACGGAAGTATTCTATCTTCCGAGTATAAGTGAGCTTGAAGAAGCAGGAATAGACTCGGCTGATCCTAGTAAGTATAAAAGAAAGATTGCACTATTTAACGGCCAGGATAGCTTTATCTTAATTTATCCCATATATACCTTGCCCACCCACCCTAATTATTTAAGACAGAAGTATGACGAAATAAATGAAATTGGTGTTGAAGTATACCTTGGTTCAGCACCCTATACCAAAGAAGAGGTTTTTGAATGCTTGCAGCTTTTGCCGGCAGGTTTTGTCAAAGACATTCGCTATGGCCTAGGATTGACAAAAGAATACAAGGCGATTATTTCATCTATTGAAGAGCACACGAAGCACCAATGCCTTGTGATTGGCAAGGAAAAAACGGGTGGCACTGAGTATGAATGTTTTCATCTAAATTTGAATGATTATGATGAAATGCGTCGTACTTGTAACCGCATTACTGAAAGAGCACGGAAAGTTGCGCGCATTACGAAGATAGCTGCCACCTACAACCATATCGCTTATCGATTGGGTGTGGAGCAAAAACGATTGCCTACAGATAATGACGCCATTAGCAAAATGCTTCGGATCAAGATAACGGATACTGATAAGCAAGCAGCTATGAGTATGGTCACGGAAGACAAATCAGTGGTAAAACAAACCGACTCACTCACCTTGGCCAAGTTGAAAAATGATATCGAGTTGGTCTCATTAGAGCGTTTGATTAGTTCTTATGAAGACTTGCTAAGCAAAAAGACTAAAGAAGATACCTGGCAGAAACTCTTCAATCAGAACCCATTTATCTTGAGTCTTGCCTTCGGATACCCGGCAATAAAAATATCAGACCAAGCAAGTGTTGGCGGCAAACGTTTGACTGGTGATGGCGAAAAAATCACGGACTATCTAATTAAAAATGGTATAACGAACAACTTAGCTCTCATTGAAATCAAAAAGCCTTCTTCCGACTTACTGAACAAAAAACCCTACAGAGGCTCAGTTTATTGCGCCTCCACAGAACTTACCGGCTCTGTAACACAAGTACTCGATCAGTGTTATCAGCTACAGCAAAACATCGCCACGATAAAGAACAACAATCGAATTTATGACATTGAATCATATGCTGTTCACTGCATTTTAGTGATTGGTACTATGCCAAGTGATGAAGACGAGAAGAAGTCTTTTGAGATGTACCGACGTAATTCGAAGAACGTGCAAATCACTACATTTGATGAGCTCTTACTCAAGTTAAAGCAACTGCACGAGTTTCTCGACAATAGCGATGAAAAAGAGGAGGCTGCACCGTGAGCCTACAAACAAATTTAAAGGGCCGCTTACGAAATACTTCATTGCCTAAGAGTCACGGCCTAATGCCAGTATTTGAGGCGGTGGTAAACTCCATTCATTCTATTGAGGAGACTAATAATACCACTGACGGAAAAATTATTCTTCGCATCAATCGCACTACTCAAGGCAGCCTAGATTTAGACGCTAAATCCCAATCGCCAATCATCGGTTTCACTATAATTGATAATGGCTGTGGATTTGACGAAGCCAACTTTAAGTCATTTGAAACCCTAGATTCTGACCACAAAATTGACAAGGGGTGCAGGGGTGTTGGCCGCCTGATGTGGCTCAAAGTGTTTGGTCTGGTCGAAGTGGAAAGCCACTTTTTCGATGTTGATGATGAGCTTAAAAAACGCATATTCCGCTTCGACGATAAATTGGGAGTCCATGGTGAAAAGGTTGTAGAAGCCACATACCAAAAACCTGGCACCATTATAAAACTTCTCGATTTTGATGAAAACTTTCGAAAGCAGGTTCCTGCAAAAGGCCAGTCCATAGCCAATCAGTTGCTGGAACATGTTCTATGGTATTTCGTACGGCAGGGAAGCGCACCCAAGATATTTCTAGAAGACGCGGACGAGGTGTTTGACCTCGATCTTTTGCTCCAAGAGCATATGCATGCGAGCGCCTTTCTCGAAACAATAACAATTCGTGGCTACCAATTCGAATTAACTCATATCAAATTTCGTGCGTCCGTTAATAAAAAACACCAACTGGCACTCTGCGCAGCTAATCGACTGGTTAAAGAAGAGTCCATTCAAGGAAAAATTCCTGGACTGTACGGCAAAATTTCTGACGTTTCCGGTGAGTTTACTTATACATGCTACATATCTTCCGACTACCTGAACCAACATGTGCGCAGTGAGCGGACCTCGTTTGATATTGCTGAAGATGTTGAGGATATGCTCAACGAAGTAAGCTTCAAAGACATTAGAGAAGCCGTGTTGATTCGTACCAAAGAGTACCTGCAAGATGTTCTGGCAGAAAACGTGTCGGCTGGCCGCAGACGAGTGGATGATTTTATCAACAATCATGCTCCACGCTATCGCCCCATTGCCAATTATGTTGCAGAAGAATTATTGATCGTTGACCCAGAAAAATCAGATAAAGAGCTGGAGCTACACCTGCATGCTCAGTGGTATGAGGTGGAGCGTCAGTTGGTGAGCGAAGGCCACGACATCATGCTGCCTCAGAATAAGGAGCATGTAGAAGAATATAAAGAACGGTTAGGCGACTACCTACGCAAAGCAGGGGACCTTAAAAAATCAGATCTTGCCAATTACGTTTCACACCGCAAGGTTATTATCGACCTGTTACAAAAATCTATTGAGCGGCTAGAGGACGGAAAGTACGCCCGTGAAGATATGATTCACGAACTAATCATGCCTATGCGCAAGGATTCCGTCGAGGTTTTCCTAGACTCTTGTAACCTTTGGCTAATCGATGAACGCTTGGCATTTCATAACTATTTGGCTTCTGATAAAACGCTCAACTCGATGCCAATCACTGGCAATGAATCAACCAAAGAGCCAGACTTGCTCAGCCTAAGAGTATTCGATAATCCACTTCTTGTTAACGACCAGCTCAGCTTTCCACTTGCAGCCATTACCGTTATCGAAATCAAACGCCCCATGCGTAATGATATGCGAGAAGGTGAAGATAAAGACCCTATTGATCAGGCGCTCAGTTATTTAGAGCGGATACGCGAGGGTAAAGTAACTACAAAATCCGGGCGCCCAATTCCGGGCAATAATGATATACCGGGCTATTGTTATGTGCTTTGTGACCTTACTGAATCCATGCACCGGCGCTGTCGTCGAGCCAATCTGCGGATCACATCTGATGGCATGGGCTATTTCGGTTATAACGAACCTTCCCATGCCTATATCGAAGTGATTAGTTTTGACCAATTAGTGAAAGCGGCCAGAGAGCGTAACCGGGCATTCTTCGACAAGCTTGGGTTGCCTTCCGCTTAGGAGTGGTGAGGGGGAGAAAGCAATAGAGTTCACTGTATTGCTAATGTCAGGCCGCACTGGTAGTACAGGATTACAAACTCTTGCATCCTGCTTTATCGAAACATTAGCCCTTAAGCAATCGATATTTTGGAGCAGTAACGTTGATAAACTGAATTATTCCATTTTTCATAGTTAAATTTTGGCCTGAATTATCAATTTTTTACAAAAAAATAACTACATGCCTGAGCCACACCGTATATGGCTCCAACTTACTGTAATAACACGAATAAAATGTGTAATATAGATCGATATTGTGCAATATCGATCTATATCAACCGCAGGATCAAAAAAAAGACACCTAGCCATCTTTACGGCTAGCCGCCTTTTTATTTAGAGCTCAACTTTGCGAAGTGAAATTTATAGAGCGGAACTGTCGCCCTGTCGATTCACTCGATCAATCTTCGAGAAATCAAACGGACTACCCCCCCTTCTCCCGATTCGCATCCAGATAATCTGCCCACCACTGGATCATCAGTCTGCGCTCATCTAAGTGCTCGGCTTTATGAATATAAGCCGCACGCACAGAGTTACGCTCCTGATGGCTCATCTGCCGCTCCACCGCATCCCTAGACCACAATCCCGACTCAATCAACGAACTACACGCCATGGTTCTGAAACCATGCCCACATACTTCAACATTCGTATCATAACCCATCACCCGAAGTGCTTTATTAACTGCTGTATTCTCACTCATCGGCTTCCCTGTTCAGCCAGACGTATAGCCGTTGCGCAGGAAATCGAAGTTTTGCCTACACCTCCCTTACCGGTGAAAAACAGGTAAGACGGGATATTCTGTAAGAATTTCATATGTCCTCCTGACATACTCAACAACAGGAAGTTTTACCACTACAGCAGTTGGTGGATGCTAAACCCACTTTCTCCAGCGGTATACCAAACCAGCGAGCCAGTTCATCGCGTTTTGGGTATCGCCCCGCCATCACCGTTTCGCCATCCAGCAACAGTAGCGGAAGCCCTTCAGCTCCTGATGCTTCGAGGAATGCTTTCGCTTTGGCGTTCTCAACGAAGCTCATCGGCTGTTGCGCCAGGTTGTAACGTTCGATCTGAACCCCACGCCCTTTCAGCCATTGCACATCAGCTGAAAAATCAACCAGAACCTGATCGACATCTGAACCACAAACGCCGGTACTGCAGCACATCGCAGGATCAAACACCGTTAACGTTTTCATCTTTAACACCTAACATTCGTAAAAACATATATGTTCAGGCAAAATTTTTAGATACAAACAGCCTTACCGCTGCCAGAGCAGTTGGCCGATGTCAGCTTACGGGCGATGGCCTTTACATCGTCCTGTTGGCTTAACCAGGCCTGCTCAATCACCTGAGCAGCCCAGGAAGGAATATGCGGGGATAAGCGGTAGTGAACCCACTTGCCCTGCTTGCGATCCAACAATAATCCACTTTCCCGAAGCATCGCCAAATGACGGGAGATCTTAGGCTGAGACTGTTCCAGCGCAGTGCAGAGGTCGCACACGCACAGCTCTCCCATCTCTCTAAGCAGCAACACGATGCCCAAACGGGTTTCATCGGAGAGGTTTTTGAAGAGTTGTAATGCTATGATTTTCATCAAATTTAACGAGGCCTTGAAATTGTGTTGCTTAAAGAACAGAATCAATACATATGGTAAATCATATATTTATAATCACAGTAGACCCTTCGTTTCACCAAATCAACTCATAGATCTGCCGCAAAAAATGAGCAAAATTCGGTTGCATATTTTACGTGAAACCTCATTATGAAAAAGGCTTTTTTCTTTAAAGAGGGATTTTAAGTTGGAAATATCATCTCTGAAACTCAAAGGTTTTAGAAACTTTAAAGATGCACACATAAATTTTAATTCGAATACTCTGATCATCGGAGCTAATGATGTTGGCAAAAGTAATATGCTGCATTCGCTAAGAATGCTATTAGATAAGAGTGTATCAGATTCAGAAATTGAACCAAATGAACTTGATTTTCATTTAGAACATGGGAAATCAAGTGAAGAATTTGAAATTATTATTCATTTTAAAGATATCAATGAAGATGCAGTACTTTCAATTTTGAAAGGGAATGTCAGTGACTCAGGTGAATCGTTTATTAAGTATGTTGCACAAAAATCTGATCTCAGCTACAAACTTTTTATTGGTGATTCTTTAGAGTCTTTACAAGAAATTAACTCTCGCTATTATCTTAAATTCGTTAATTTAAAATATATTCAGTCACAACGAGATTTAGAGAGATTTATCCGCAAAGAAAAAAGACAACTTTTAAAAATCGCACAACAATCATTGAACTCTGATGAAAGAGAAGAAGATGACGATTTGTTAGGAGAGATAAGTTCAGATTTACAATCGATTAATGATAAGATATCGCAACTTATATATGTTGAAAGAGCTACAAAAGATGTCAACGATGAGCTGAAAAAACTTGCACATCATTACTCAGAATATTCTGTGCAACTAGATACTGGGGCAATTGGAATAAATGACTTTATTGATAACCTACAACTTGGAGCAAATACAAATGGTTCTAACGTCATGCTTGGAGGAGACGGACGGAACAATCAAATCTTATTAGCATTATGGAAAGCGAAAAGTATTAAGGAACATGATATCGATAACGAAGTTATATTCTATGTTATCGAGGAACCTGAAGCACACTTACACCCTCACCAACAAAGAAAACTGGCCGATTATTTGATAGCTGAACTCCCTGGTCAAACGATCATTTCATCCCATTCGCCCCAAATAGCTGTAAATTTTGAACCAGACTCAGTAATAAGATTGCTTGATCGGGCTGGACACACTGTAGCCGCAAGTGAAGGATGTTCGAAAGGCATTTCAGATGGCTGGGAAGATATGAGCTACCGGATGAGTATATTGCCAGCAGAATCATTTTTTTCAAATGGTGTTTTCTTAATTGAAGGACCATCCGAAATTTTATTTTACCATTCCTTAGCCAAAAGTTTAAACATTGACCTCGATTATTTGAATATTTCATTAATTTCAGTGGATGGAATATCATTTAAAATATATGCAGCAATACTAGATGCTTTAGAAATTCCATGGGTAATGCGAACTGATAACGATATATCCAAGCTAAAAGATCAAGAAAAGTGGCAATATGCAGGTATAAACCGATGTTTAGATTTAACCGGTATAGAAAAGTTTGAGCATAGCGACAAAAAAATAACATCTATAGATACTCTTACCAACGGTGATTGGCAAGCAGTTTCTGAAGAAATAAATAAATACGGAATATATTTATCAAAAATTGATTTAGAAACTGATCTGGTAGAAGAATTGAGCGCTTCAATATTAGATGCGTTAAATAAAAAAAATAACCAAAGCGCAATAGAATACTTACAAAAGAAAAAAGCAATAAGAATGCGTATTCTTCTGAAAAAAATCAAAAAAGACCTTCATAATCTTAACACGGGTGATTTGGTTAAACCGTTAAACCACCTTGTAAAAACAATTAAAGGTGAATGAAATGAGTACTTTTTCACCAACCACTCAGCAAACATTAGCCATTGATTACCCTAAAAGCATGGTAATAACAGCATGTCCTGGAAGTGGTAAAACTACAGTTATAAAAGAAAAAATTAGAAATATTACCGGCTGTCTTCCTGAACATAAAGGGGTCATTGCAATTACATTCACAAGGAAAGCAAGTTCAGAACTGGAGCGTAGATGTAAGGCGGAAGGACACGATACAAAACATAGTTTCTTTGGTACGATTGATAGTTTTTGTTTAAAGGAAATAATCATTCCATTTCTTCCAAGAATATGGGGTGGTAAACCAACAGAATGCAAAGTACTAAAGAAATTAGAGTCTCCATATAAATATTACTTAGAGGAAGAGTTTTTTGGCACACCATCAGTCGTTAATATCAATGAAGATTCCGGCTATAAGAAACTGTACGATGAGGGAATGCTGTGGATGAGTTCATTTGCTGCCTTAGCATTAAAAATACTTAATGAATCTCCTGCAGCAAAGCGATATATCAAAGCGAGATATAGCCATATATTCATAGATGAATATCAAGATTCATCCTTATCTCAGCATCAATTATTTCTAAAAATAAATAAACTTGGTTTATGCTCTATTGCTGTTGGTGATGTTTGGCAATCAATTTATGAGTTTCGAGGTGGAAATGCTGAGCTGTTACTTGACTTAGTTAGAGATAAACAGGTGTTTGCACATTTTGAAATAAATTTAAATCATAGGTGTCATCCATCAATAATTAATTATGCATCTAGATTACTCGATTCAAATTTCGAATTATTACCAAGCGAAAGTATCAATGTTTACAGAAAGAGATTGTCAGGGAATCTAAAAGATGTTTCGATGACAATATCATCATGGATTTCAAAATGGTTAAATGAAGGTCAATGGGGTTTGGAGCAAGCTAACCAAATAGCTATTTTTGCAAGAAAAGAGCAATCGTTGCTATTGCTATGCTCGGGATTGACATCAAATTTTAGAGTTTATATTGATACGCCATTAGATAAATTGGGCACAGAATGTTCAGATTTATATAAAGATCTTCTAGCGTATAGGTATAAGGCCATAGGCACTGCGCAAGAGTTAATTAATAAAGTATTTTATGACTTGATTATAAATGATAATCATCAGTTTTTATTAAGGAAAAAAATTAAAACACTCAGGGGTAAAATAACTGATGAGGAACTAATTAATAAGCTCCACGAAATCGCTGAAATGCTAAATATTCAGTTCACTACACCTAATGATAATGCAGTTTTGGAAATTATATCAGACGATATTTTCTTAAAGCAGTTTATGCCATTAGATAAAAATGAAGTTCAAGTAATGACACTTCACAAATCTAAAGGACTTGAATTTAAAATAGTATTGCATTTGGATTTGGATGAATGGTCTTTCCCATATAGATTAGTAAATGAAGTTGATAGAAATACAGCACTGTATCCCAGCCTTCCGCAAGAAACAAACCTTCATTATGTTGGCATTACAAGAGCTGAGGAATGCTGCGTCCTAATTAATACAGAGTTCCGCCAAAACTCGACTGGGGCATTTAAGAAGTCTGAAGCATCTTACTTTTTCAAGTTACCGCAACTAGAGGGCCTTTATCGTTAGGAAAGACTGGTGCATATTTTTACTATGCACCATAACTACTTTTTAGCAGCGTTAAATATTATCAATGGCTGATGCATCAATAAAGATCATAAGCCACATTACATATTGATGGTTTTTAGTTGCGGGAAGGATACTCAACTATCTCTATCAACAATAAGGGTGTAAAGATAATTCCCATACCACTGCATCATTTCTCTTCTCCCTTCCAGATACTGCTCATGGTTGTAAGTCCCACATATCGCGCTCTTACACAAATGTGCAGACTGTGCCCCCATTCACGTCGGATAAAGCATTACTTCGATAGATGCTCATCTTGCAACTGCAGAAAATTTATGCCTTTTTACGAATATTTACTGCGATTCCCCTAGCCGCCAACCCGTCCACAAAGTCCCCATACCACTGCAACATATCCCTACGCTGCTCCAGATACTGTGCATGGTTATACGTGCCACGAATGGTGTTCTTATCCACATGCGCTAGCTGTAACTCAATCCACGCCGTGTTATAGCCTTGTTCATGCAAGATAGTACTCATCGTGTGCCTGAAGCCATGACCTGTCGCCTTCCCGTGATACCCAATCCTTTTTAGTACCTGATTGATACTCGCTTCGCTCATTGGCTTGGTGATGTCGTTACGCCCAGGAAATACAAGGTTATAACGGCCCGTCACTGCCTGGATCTCTCGCAGTGCTGCCACAACTTGATCAGATAGTGGTACAAGGTGAGGACGGCGCATCTTCATCCTTTCAACCGGTACTTCCCAAACTCGCTTGTCGAAATCAAACTCTTTCCATTCAGCCATGCGAAGTTCAATAGTACGAACTCCCGTTAACATCAGAATCTTTGTCGCTAGCCGAGTTATTGGGCTACCGGAATAAGCAGCGAGAGCCTCTAAGAAAGCAGGAAGTTCATCAGCTAACAGATGGGGGTAGTGCACAGATTTTGGCGGGGTTAACGCACTTGCCAGCTCTGAGGCAGGGT
This sequence comes from Yersinia sp. IP36721, assembly GCF_003634395.1. Taxonomy (NCBI): domain Bacteria; kingdom Pseudomonadati; phylum Pseudomonadota; class Gammaproteobacteria; order Enterobacterales; family Yersiniaceae; genus Yersinia; species Yersinia sp. IP36721. Next base: position 125,886 of record NZ_QCZL01000010.1, on the reverse strand, counting down.
TAGTTTCAGCCCGACCGGTGACAATCGCATAGCGAAAGACTTGGTTACAGGCCTGGCGGATTTTGCGCAGCTTGTCGAGGACGCCACGTTTTTCGAGTTTACGAAGTGAACTGAGGATCTCCAGAGGCTTTATCTCTGCTATTGGGCGCTTACCAATATCTGGGAAGATATCGTTTTCAAATGCTTCCATGATGTCTTCCGCGTAGCCTTTGGACCAGTTTGACCGTTTGTACTCATGCCATTCCAGAGCAATAGCTTTAAAGGTATTTTCTACCGTCGCTTTGCGAGCTTGTTTTTCAACCTTTTTCTGTTCGCTGGGATCGATAGCGTTAGCGACTTGCCGCTTAGCTTCATCTCTTCGTTGTCTGGCTTCAGATAAGGAAATCTCTGGATAGATACCCAACGCCAGCATCTTTTGTTTGCCGTCAAAGCGGTACTGTAAGCGCCAATATTTAGATCCATTGGGATGAACCATTAAATGCATACCTTCGCCATCGGTAAGCTTATAAGGCTTGTCGGTAGGCTTTGCACTTCTTACCTTCACATCGGTTAATGCCATTTGGGGCTCTCCGTTGCTGGCTGTTGGTACAAGATTTCATTGAACGGGGATGTACCATCACATATACCAACAGATACTACTTGATGCGGGTAAATGTAGGTAGATACTGAGAGAATCTCGACGCGCTAAAATCAGCCAACCCACTGAATTTCAGGCATAAAAAAAGACGTCAGTTGACGTCAGTTTACTTCAAAATGGTACGCCCTACAGGGCTCGAACCTGTGACCTACGGCTTAGAAGGCCGTTGCTCTATCCAACTGAGCTAAGGGCGCGTTGTTGATTTTCCACAGAATACTTGCTGCGGATGGTCAGTTGCGGAGTTGGATTATACGGGCAGACACCCGCGAGTCAATGGGTTTTCGCCTTACAACCACTCACCTGTACATTTATTCGTTATTCTACGCCTGACAGCACGCCTCGCTTCTGACAAAATAGAGGGATTCCCGCTTTTTTAATTGATGGACTCCTCCACTGATGTCAGCAAAAATTATTGACGGTAAAACGATTGCGCAGCAAGTTAGAACTGAAGTTGCTGCACTGGTTCAACAGCGTTTGGCGGCAGGTAAACGCGCCCCAGGCCTTGCGGTAGTGTTGGTTGGTGAAAACCCGGCCTCACAGATTTATGTCGGCAGTAAGCGCAAAGCCTGTGAAGAAGTGGGATTCCTTTCTCGTTCATACGATATGCCCGCCAGCACTTCAGAAGCCGAACTGCTGGCTTTGATTGATAAGCTGAACCAAGATCCAGAGATTGACGGCATTTTGGTTCAATTGCCGTTGCCTGCCGGTATCGACAACGTAAAAGTACTGGAACGCATTAATCCTGATAAGGACGTGGACGGATTCCATCCTTACAACGTAGGCCGCCTGTGCCAGCGTGCGCCAAAACTCCGCCCTTGTACGCCACGCGGCATCGTTACTCTGCTTGAGCGTAGCGGCATCAACACCTACGGCCTGAATGCCGTTGTAGTTGGCGCATCCAACATCGTCGGTCGTCCTATGAGCCTGGAGCTACTGCTGGCGGGCTGTACCACTACCGTCACTCACCGCTTTACTCAGGATCTGCGTTCACACGTCGAACGTGCCGATTTGCTGGTGGTTGCGGTCGGTAAACCGGGCTTTATTCCGGGTGACTGGATTAAACCGGGCGCAATCGTCATTGATGTCGGTATCAACCGTCTGGAAAGTGGTAAAGTAGTGGGTGACGTAGAGTTTGATGTTGCCGTTGAACGCGCTGGCTGGATCACTCCGGTTCCCGGCGGTGTCGGGCCAATGACCGTAGCAACTCTGATTCAAAATACCTTGCAAGCCTGCGAGGAATATCACGACATCAACACAAATTGATTTAAAGGATAGTCATGGAAATTTTTCAGTTGGAAAATCACCCTCATGTTGAACTGTGCGATCTGCTGAAGTTTCAAGGGTGGAACGACAGCGGCGCATCAGCAAAAATGGTGATTGCCGATGGTCTGGTCAAAGTTGACGGAAAAGTAGAAACGCGCAAGCGCTGCAAAATTCTGGCAGACCAAATCGTGGAGTTTCAGGGGATGACCGTACAGGTTAAAGCCTAAGCTTCATAAAGAGCATTGCGGTTACTGATAGCTATCAGCACCGCAATGTTTTCTTTGATATTTTTATTACCGCCACTCAAGGTTATTCAGCAAGATTCCACATCTTCAAAGATGGGAACCCACCGTTTACATCAAATCAAAACCACTTATCTGCTACTTACGACGCCAACTGGTGCCCTGCGGCCCATCTTCCAGCACGATACCCATTTCGTTGAGCTGATCGCGAGCTGAATCTGCCATTGCCCAGTCTTTACTGGCACGAGCATCGTTCCGTTGTTTAATCAGCGCTTCAATTTTGGTCACTTCATCATCATCAGCCTGTGCGCCACTTTGCAGGAATTGCTCCGGATCTTGCTCCAATAATCCGAGAACGTGCGCCAGTTTGCGTAGCTCTGCCGCCAAGCCGTTGGCCGCTGCCATATCTTCCGCTTTCAGACGATTGACTTCACGAGCTATATCAAACAGAACAGAATAGGCTTCCGGTGTATTAAAATCATCGTCCATAGCTTCACGGAAACGGGCTTCAAACTCAGCTCCGCCGGCTGGCGTAGCGTTTGCATCGGTGCCACGCAAAGCGGTGTACAAACGCTCCAGAGAGGCGCGAGCCTGTTTCAGATTTTCTTCGCTGTAGTTCAATTGGCTGCGATAGTGTCCAGACATCAGGAAGTAGCGCACGGTTTCCGCATCGTAATACGCCAAAACATCGCGAATAGTGAAGAAGTTGTTCAACGATTTCGACATTTTTTCTTTGTCGATCATCACCATACCGGAATGCATCCAGTAGTTGACGTAAGGGCCATCATGGGCGCAGGTAGACTGAGCAATTTCATTTTCATGGTGCGGGAACATCAGATCAGAACCGCCGCCGTGAATATCAAAATGCGCGCCCAACTGCTTGCCGTTCATCGCGGAACATTCAATGTGCCAGCCCGGACGCCCCGGCCCCCAAGGTGATTCCCAGCTTGGCTCACCCGGCTTGGACATTTTCCACAGCACGAAATCCATTGGATTACGTTTCACATCGGCAATTTCGACCCGTGCGCCAGCCTGAAGCTGTTCCAAATCCTGACGAGACAACAAACCGTAATCCGGATCGCTATCTACCGCGAACATCACATCGCCGTTTGACGCTACGTAGGCATGGTCACGCTCGATCAGGCGCTGCGCCAGTTCAATGATTTCAGTGATATGGTGAGTGGCTCGCGGCTCCAAATCCGGGCGCTGAAGGTTCAGCGCATCAAAATCTTTATGCATTTCAGCCAACATGCGGGAAGTCAGCTGATCGCAGGTTTCATTATTTTCTGCCGCGCGTTTAATGATTTTGTCGTCAACGTCGGTGACATTCCGGACATAAGTCAGAGAATAGCCTAAATAACGCAGATAACGCGCAACAACATCGAAGGCAACAAAAGTACGACCATGCCCAATGTGACACAGGTCATAGATGGTGATCCCGCACACGTACATGCCAACTTTCCCGGCATGAATAGGCTTGAATTCCTCTTTTTGGCGACTCAGTGTATTAAAAATCTTTAGCATCGGGACATTCCGTGGTTTTTTGCTAGGCGCGTACGCGTGAATATAAACAGGATATTACCAAAAATGGGCGCTTAAATAACCCAAGGATATATTGAAACGCGATCCTTATTGCATTGCAAGGTCAGCCATCGGTAAAACCTACTGAATAACGCAATTTTAAGCGGTTTGACGTTTAAAGGTGATGATAAAAAGCGCGGATGAAAGCGGTGAATTTATTGGGTTATAAATAGCTTTATTAATCAGCCACATTGCCCCACTAATGCTTTTCTGCCTCTCCTGGCCAGAGCGGGTTGGAAAGGCGCGAATACTGACTCAATCCGGCAGATGTGTTATAAGAGCCGTCTAAAGAGTAGCGACTCACTTTGTGATTCCACATATTACACTAGCAGGAATATTATTATGGTTACTTTTCATACTAATCACGGCGACATCGTCATCAATACTTTCGCTGACAAAGCGCCGGCTACCGTTGAAAACTTCCTGAATTACTGCCGTAAAGGTTTCTACGACAACACTATTTTCCACCGTGTTATCGATGGTTTCATGATTCAGGGCGGCGGTTTTGAGCCTGGCATGAACCAGAAAGAAACAGGTGCGCAAATCAAGAACGAAGCGAACAACGGCCTGAAAAACACCCGTGGTACTTTGGCAATGGCGCGGACTAACGATCCGCACTCTGCTACCGCTCAATTCTTCATTAACGTAGCTGACAACGACTTCCTGAACTTCCGTTCAGAGCGCGCTGACGGCTGGGGCTACTGCGTATTCGCTGAAGTGGTCGAAGGCATGGACGTTGTTGATAAAATCAAAAGCGTTGCAACCGGCCGTAGCGGCATGCATCAGGACGTTCCAAAAGAAGATGTGATCATCAAAAGCGTTACCGTTAGCGAGTAATTGCGACGGAATGCGCACGCTTTTTATAGCAGATTTGCATCTTAGCGTTCAGGAACCGGCAATTACTGCCGGTTTTCTGCGTTTTTTACAGCGCGAAGCCATTCATGCCAACGCTTTATATATCCTAGGCGATCTATTTGAAGCGTGGATTGGTGATGACGATCCGCTGCCGCTGTATCGTCAGGTCGCCAGTGCCCTGAAAGACTTGCACCATCGGGGAATTCCCTGCTACTTCATTCACGGCAACCGTGATTTTTTAGTTGGAAAACGTTTTGCTGCCGAAAGCGGTATGATGCTGCTGCCAGAAGAACAAACTCTCGAACTGTATGGTCGCAAAATTTTAATCCTGCATGGCGATACGTTATGCACAGATGATGCGGATTATCAGCATTTTCGTCGCCGGGTTCACAATCCCATTATCCAATGGTTATTCCTGTCCTTACCTCTTTCCTGGCGTTTACGCATTGCCGCTTCGATGCGGAAAAACAGCCAACAGAATAATAAAGACAAATCCGAAGCCATTATGGATGTGAATAACGCAGCTGTGATTGATGCTTTCCAACGCAATGGCGTGGAGTGGATGATTCACGGTCATACACATCGTCCAGCGATTCATCCCCTTAAACTGGCAGATAAAACCGTACATCGCGCCGTATTGGGTGCCTGGCATGTGGAAGGATCGATGATTTGCGTCACTCCTGAAGCTATCGAGCTGATCGAATTCCCGTTTTAAACCTTACTGCCAAATCCTGAAAAATCCTGCTTTTTCGTACAAAAACCAGCTACGCAACCGTTTTCCTTGCCTGTGGCTCATGGTATGCTCTACGCCCTCTTCGCCAGACACAATTCGCTCTGGCCGACGTTTGCACAATCACAGGAGCTTTACACCCATGGGAGCCAACCTCGATTCGGCTATCACAGCCGGGGTTAAAATCGCAATAGTTATGGGGTCTAAAAGTGACTGGGCCACCCTGCAGTTCGCTGCTGACGTGCTCACCGAATTGGATGTCCCTTTCCATGTGGAAGTGGTTTCCGCTCATCGTACCCCGGATAAATTATTCAGTTTTGCCGAACAGGCAGACGCTAATGGACTGGATGTGATCATTGCCGGTGCCGGTGGCGCAGCGCACCTTCCGGGTATGCTGGCGGCGAAAACGCTGGTGCCGGTGCTGGGCGTGCCGGTACAAAGCGCAGCGCTGAGCGGCTTAGACAGCCTTTATTCCATTGTGCAAATGCCGCGCGGTATCCCTGTGGGGACGCTGGCGATTGGCAAAGCAGGCGCAGCCAACGCGGCGCTGCTGGCAGCACAGATTTTAGCGCTGCACGATAAAGCTCTCGCAGGGCGTCTGGCTGCGTGGCGTCAAAACCAAACTGATGAAGTGCTGAATAATCCCGATCCGCGGGAGGATGCATGAAGCCGGTTTGCGTATTAGGTAACGGGCAGTTGGGGCGCATGCTGCGTCAGGCCGGAGAGCCGCTGGGAATCGCCGTTTATCCAGTAGGATTGGACGCAGAACCCGAAGCCGTGCCTTATCAGAATAGTGTGATTACCGCTGAAATTGAGCGCTGGCCGGAAACCGCACTGACCCGCGAATTGGCTACTCACAACGCCTTCGTTAACCGAGATATTTTCCCGCGTTTGGCCGATCGCCTGACGCAAAAGCAATTGTTGGATAGCCTGAATTTAGCCACCGCGCCTTGGCAATTACTCGCTAATGCCGAACAGTGGCCGCAGGTGTTTGCTTCTCTGGGTGAGCTGGCGATTGTTAAACGTCGCGTCGGCGGTTATGACGGACGTGGGCAGTGGCGTTTACGTCCCGGCGAGCAAGATAGCCTGCCTGCGGACGCCTACGGTGAGTGCATCGTCGAGCAAGGCATTCATTTTTCTGGCGAAGTTTCTCTGATTGGCGCACGTAGCCATGATGGGGAAACGGTATTTTATCCGCTAACCCATAATCTGCATGAAGACGGCATTTTACGTATCAGCGTAGCGTTACCGCAGCCAGATGCCAAATTGCAGGCTCAGGCAGAAAGCATGTTGTCCGCCATTATGAATGAGCTGGGTTATGTCGGCGTGATGGCGATGGAATGCTTTATCGTCGGCGACAACCTGCTGATCAACGAACTGGCTCCCCGCGTACACAACAGCGGTCACTGGACGCAAAATGGCGCGTCCATCAGCCAGTTCGAATTGCATCTGCGCGCTATTCTGGATTTACCACTGCCAAAACCGGTGGTTAGCACCCCTTCGGTCATGGTGAATCTCATCGGCACTGCGGTTAATTTGGCATGGCTTTCACAGCCTCTGGTTCATCTGCATTGGTACGAAAAAGAAGTGCGCGATGGGCGTAAAGTCGGGCATTTGAATCTCACCGATCCGGCGGAAAAACAATTGGCCGAAACGTTGAACGAGTTGTCACCCTTGCTACCAAATGAATATCAAAGCGCCCTGCGCTGGGCGCAGAAAAAACTGGGATAAGCAATAACGGAGATGCCATTAACGCCTCGGTTTTATCGCAGAGTCAGTTAGTAGAATCAGGGCAGCCAATGGCTGCCCTTTTCTTTATCATCTAACCAATGCTGATAACCGATATTTAGCCTTGGTTGTTAACCTTCGTAGCTGCGGAACAAAGCCTTTCCGCGCAGCAGACGAGCGCCCAGCCAACTGCCACATAAAGACAATAACAGTGCGCCAAGCAACGGCAACATCCACCACAATATCCAATTAGGCTGCCACGGGAAATCAAATACCAGCCGTTGCAACGCCCACAGTGAAGCTTCGGCACCTATAGCGGCGGCCATGCCCGCCACCAGCCCTAGCAGGGCAAATTCGCACCATAACGTCCCCCATAGCAAGCGCTTCCCCGCGCCTAAAGTCCGATAAACCATCAGTTCCTGGCGCCGCTGGCGCATTCCCACCTGCACCTGCGCTAATAACAGCAAAGTGCCACAGATCATGACCAGCACCACCATAACTTCCAACGCCCGACTCACCTGCTGCAATACCTGACCGACCTGTTTCAACATCGAGCCTATATCCAGCAGGCTTAACGTAGGGAACTGGCGGTTCAATTGAGTCAATAACTGCTCGTTACCGTTATAACGGAAGCTGGTTAGCCAGGTTTGCGGCTGTTTATCCAAGGCTCCCGGCGGGAAAATAAAGTAGAAGTTAGGCCGCAAACTTTCCCAATCTACTTTGCGAATACTGCTCACTTTGGCCGAAAACGACTGCGTATCGCCGCTGAAGGTTAAGGTGTCGCCCAGCTTGATACCAAGCCGCTCGGCTACGCCCTGCTCCATCGATACTTCATCCGCTTTTGGCGGCCACTTCCCGTCAGTTAACTGATTATGAGCCGGTAAATCCGGTAACCAGGTCAGATTAAGCTCCCGGTTGACCGCCTCTCCTCCCGGATCGTTTTCATGCACCCGCTCGGTCGCTTGCTGCTGGTTAATTTCCGTCATGCGCACCCGCACAATCGGATAGAACGTGGTTGGCATAATCTGGTGTTGATTGAGGAAAGTACTGACCTGCGGCACCTGCTCCTTGGTCATATTCAACAGGAAATAGTTGGGGCTGTCCGGCGGTAATTGCTGCTGCCAGCGATCCAGCAGATCACCGCGCAGGACCAATAGCAGCGCCAGCAACATAAACGACAGCGAAAATGCTGCCAGTTGGGTCAATGTCATCCAAGGCTGACGCAGTAGACGATTGATCGCCAAACGCAGTGGCAAGCGCGTCACCGTCAGTCGACGCAGCAATAATAGGCTGCCCCAGCCGATACAGCCCAATAACAGTGACAGCACCAGCAAGCCGCCCAAAATCGCCCACAGCAAGGTATTGCCGCCCATTAACAGCGCCAGAACTCCGATCACCGCTAATAACATTAACGGGATGAAATAGCGCAGCGGCCAGACATTTGCCGCCACATCCCGGCGCAACACTCGTAACGGCTGAGTCGCTAATAACTGACGATAGGGGCGCAATCCCACCAGCAGGGAAATCAGAATCAGGGAGCCGATGGACCACAGCCACGGCCAGAGTCCGGCGGCGGGTAATGCAGCAGGCAGCACTGGCGCCAACATGGAAATCAGCAGTCGTTCAAATAGCAGCCCTATCGCGCTACCGCACAATGCCGCCAGCGTCAGTACCGATATCCATTGGCCAACAATCAGCTTTCTCAGCGCGGCCTTGCCCGCCCCCAACGTTTTCAGCACCGCCACCAAATCATAGCGGCTACGGCAATAATGCCCCATGGCGACCGCAACGGCGGCAATGGAAAGTAACAGCGTCAGCAACGCCGATAACAGTAAAAATTGCTGCGAGCGCTGCAAGGATTTCCCCAGTGCGCCACCCGATTCCTGCAAACCGTACCAGCGTTGATCGGGCTGTAATTCCGGTTTTATCTGATCGCCGAAGCGCTGAATGTTATCCGGCGAGCCGGCAAACATATAGCGATAGGTCAAACGGCTACCCGGCTGCACTGCGCCGGTTTTTTCCACATCGGCCAGATTAATCAGAATGCGCGGCGCAGTCTGGAAAGGATTGAATCCGGCGTCTGGTTCCTCCAGCACTTCCCCGACAATACGCAGCGACGCATCCCCCACCTCCAGCCTATCGCCAACGTTAACACCCAATAAAGTTAGCAGCCGCGGAGCCACCAACACGGTGCCCGGTTCCAGCCGCGCATTCTCCGGCCGGGTTTTCAGCGTTCCGTACAACGGATAAGCGCTGTCAGTAGCTTTTACATCCGCCAATTGCGGTCTATCACCGGCGTAAGTCATGGTGGTAAACGACAGTTGGCGACTGAGAGTTAGCCCTTGCTGTTCCGCATCTAACAACCATCCCTCTGATACCGGACGAGAAGCGCTCAATACCCGATCACCCGCCAGAAAATCACGGCTTTGCTGGCTGAGTCCCTTCTCCATTCGGTCGCTGATGCTGCCCAACGCCAATACGCAGGCGACGGCCAGAGTCAACGCTAACCAGACAATTAATAAGGATGGCGAGCGCCATTCCCGCCAAAACCAACGCCAAATCATGCTTCCTCCCACAGCTTGCCATCCCGCAAGCGCAAACGCCGCTGGCAGCGCGCCGCCAGTTGTTCATCATGCGTGACCAGAATCAGCGTGGTGTCGTAATCTCGATTCAGAGAAAACAACAGATCGGCGATGCGGTCGCCGGTTTGACGATCCAGATTTCCCGTGGGTTCATCGGCAAACAATACCCGCGGGCGACCGCTAAATGCCCGAGCCAGTGCGACGCGTTGCTGTTCTCCACCGGAAAGCTGAGCAGGCAGATGATGCAGACGTTCCCCCAGCCCCAATTGCTGCAATAATTCCGTGGCTTGAGCTTTGCTCTGACGATCGCTTTCCCCACGCAATAACGCAGGCAACTGAACGTTTTCCAGCGTGTTCAGCGTTGGCACTAGCATAAATGACTGGAAAACAAATCCGACGTTTTTCGCCCGTACTTGCGCGCGCCCTTCCTCATCCATTGCTGTCAAAGACTGCCCCAACAGGCTGACTTCGCCGCTGCTGCCATCATCCAAACCTGCCAGAATCCCTAGCAGGGTCGATTTACCGGAGCCAGACTCACCAATCAGGGCAATTGTCTGTGCGGGTTTGACAACCAGCTCAACTCCAGTAAGGATGGAAAGCTGATGCTCACCCTGACCAACGTGTTTATTAAGATGATGAACTTCAAGAACGTTTTCCGCTGGCATCTTCCCTTCCTTCTACTGTTGGGATTATTCAGTCTGCGCGCTACTGCAAACGATACATTATTGATTTTGGGCGACAGTTTAAGCGCCGGTTATCGCCTACCCATTGCCGAAGCCTGGGCTACCCGTCTGGACAAGCAATGGCAAACGCTGCCTGCTCATCCTAAAGTCGTCAACGCCAGTATCAGTGGCGACACCGCCGCGCAAGGCCTGGCAAGGCTTCCCGCACTGTTGGCACAACATCAGCCCCGCTGGGTATTGATTGAATTAGGTGCCAATGACGGGCTGCGCGGATTTCCCCCGCAGGATATTCAGCGGGATTTGGCGCAAATCATCAGTCTGGTTAAAGAGGCCGAGGCACAACCATTGTTAATGCAAATCCGCATTCCACCTAATTATGGTCGCCGCTATACCGAGTCATTCGCCGCACTGTATCCGACATTGGCACAGCAGGCCGAAATTCCGCTACTGCCTTTCTTTATGGAGCAGGTAGCGGTAAAACCTGAATGGATGCAGGACGATAGCTTGCATCCTAACGCCGAGGCGCAGCCGTTTATTGCCGACTGGATGTCAAAGCAACTCACGCCTTTTATCCAAAAAGGCAAGTCAGAATAACGCTGCACTTATTAATATAAGATATTAGCTATCTGATAATATAAGTTCTTAGTAAACCATTAGTCTGAGCAAATAGGTTCATTCAGTAGGTAAAGTTATGCAAAAAGCGGTTTTAATCACCGGATGCTCGAGCGGAATTGGTTTGGTAGCGGCGCAGGATCTGCGTAACAGAGGCTATCGGGTTTTGGCTGCCTGTCGGAAACCTGAGGACGTAGAAAACATGTCCCAATTGGGGCTGGAAGGTATTGAGCTGGATCTGGATGACAGCACCAGCGTCGAGCGCGCCGCGGCACAGGTTATCGAGCTAACCGGCGGGCGACTGTACGGTTTATTCAACAACGGCGGCTATGGCTTATACGGCCCGCTAGACACCATTTCGCGCCAACAAATGGAACGGCAGTTTTCCACCAATCTATTTGGCACCCACCAACTCACCCAATTACTGCTGCCTGCCATGTTGCCCCACGGCGAAGGCCGGATTATTCAAACCAGTTCGGTGATGGGGTTGATTTCAACGCCGGGTCGGGGCGCTTACGCCGCCAGCAAATATGCGCTGGAAGCCTGGTCAGATGCCTTACGGATGGAGCTAAACGGCAGCGGGATTTTTGTCAGTTTGATTGAACCGGGGCCGATTAGCACTCATTTCACACAAAACGTTAATCAGACCCAGGCTGACAAACCAGTGAATAATCCGGGTATCGCCAAACGCTTCACCCTGCCACCTGAAGCGATTTTGCCCAAATTACGTCATGCATTAGAAGCGCCGCGGCCAAAGTTGCGCTATCCGGTCACACTGGTGGCACACGCTGTTACCGTGCTGCGTCGCATTTTACCGGGCCGCTTGCTGGATTGCGTCTTGCGGGGCAACGCCTGATAACCGATAAACCGCGATAGAGGGTTGAAGCCGGATATTCTGCCCCCATCTATCGCTAAAACGGATGAGAGAATAAAGTCATGCTAGCACCAACAGTTATCGATATTACCGAAGCTAACCTACATCAAACCCTGGAACAGTCCATGGCGCAGCCGGTTCTGTTCTATTTCTGGTCGGAACGTAGCCAGCACTGCCTGCAATTAACGCCGGTTTTAGACAAATTAGCCGCCGAATACGCCGGTCAGTTCATTCTGGCCAAAGTAGATTGTGACGCTCAACAAATGGTTGCCTCACAATTCGGCCTGCGGTCTATTCCTGCGGTCTATCTGTTTAAAGACGGCCAGCCGGTTGACGGCTTCCAGGGACCTCAACCGGAAGAAGTTATCCGCGAACTGTTACAACGCGTATTACCTAAACCGGAAGAACTAAAAGCAGCAGAAGCGGCGCAGCTTATCGCCGATGGCAAAGCGCAAGAAGCCCTTCCGCTACTGAAAGATGCCTGGCAGCTTAGCCAATACAACGGCGAAATCGGCTTGCAGCTGGCTGAAGTACAAATTCAACTGAATCGTAGTGACGATGCGGAAGCGGTATTAGAAACTATCCCACTGCAAGATCGGGACACTCGCTATCAGGGCCTGATTGCACAGATAGAATTACTCAAGCAGGCGGCAGATACGCCGGAAATTCAGCAATTACAGCAACAGCTGGCCGAGCAGCCTGAAAACGTCGAGCTGGCGGTACAGCTAGCACTGCAACTGCATCAGGTTGGCCGTAACGAAGAAGCACTGGAACTGTTGATGAGCCATCTGAAAAAAGATCTGGCAGCAGCGAACGGCAACGCTCGCAAAACCTTGATGGATATTCTGGCCGCCCTTGGCACCGGCGATACTCTGGCCGGTAAATACCGCCGCCAGCTCTACTCTCTGCTGTACTAAGCCCATTTTAGCTACTCTGCGCGGGATCTTTCCCGCGCTCTTTCTTATTCACTTTTCAGTTTTTTTTCTGCTTTTTCGATAGCAGAATGATTCCTTACATGTATTTACCTCCCTTTAGTTAGTCTTTTAGCCTGTCGTCGCGTAATATTATGAAACAATATTCATTGACCGACAGGAAGTTAACTATGTTTACGGTTATCCCGATTATTATCGTCGTTGCGCTGGTTGTGGTGTTCTCCGCAATCAAAATTGTCCCACAGGGTTTCCAGTGGACGGTTGAGCGCTTTGGCCGCTATACCAAAACTCTGATGCCGGGCCTGAACATCGTCGTCCCGTTTATGGACCGCATTGGCCGTAAAATCAACATGATGGAACAAGTTCTGGATATTCCTTCACAGGAAATCATTTCCCGCGATAACGCCAACGTTGCCATTGATGCAGTCTGCTTTATTCAGGTTATTGACCCGGTCAAAGCGGCTTATGAGGTCAGCAACCTGGAACTGGCGATTGTTAACCTGACCATGACCAACTTCCGTACCGTGCTTGGCTCTATGGAATTGGATGAAATGCTGTCCCAGCGCGATAACATCAACAGCCGTTTACTCCATATTGTTGATGAAGCCACCAACCCTTGGGGCATCAAAATTACCCGTATTGAAATCCGCGATGTACGTCCGCCGACCGAACTAATTTCGGCCATGAACGCCCAGATGAAAGCCGAGCGAACCAAGCGTGCGGATATTTTGGAAGCCGAAGGCGTGCGTCAGGCAGCAATTCTGCGTGCAGAAGGTGAAAAACAATCTCAGATTCTGAAAGCCGAGGGGGAACGTCAATCCGCCTTCCTGCAAGCAGAAGCCCGTGAACGTGCCGCAGAAGCCGAAGCTCAGGCAACTAAAATGGTTTCTGAAGCTATCGCCGCCGGTGATATTCAGGCGATTAACTACTTTGTGGCGCAGAAATACACCGATGCGCTGCAACACATTGGCTCAGCCAACAACAGTAAAGTCGTGATGATGCCACTGGATGCCAGCAGCCTGATGGGCGCGATTGGCGGTATCGCTGAACTGATTGGCGAGAGCAAAACCAGCCGAGGTAAATAACCATGCTTAAACAGATTGCAGCAAACCCAAATTGGTTTTGGCTATCACTCGGCGGCTTGTTATTAGCCGCGGAAATGTTGGGTGCCAGCGGTTATCTGTTATGGAGTGGAATTGCCGCTGTACTGGTTGGCCTGTTGGTCTGGATGTTGCCGTTAAGCTGGGAATGGCAAGGCGTACTCTTTGCCGTTCTCACCGTCATCGCCGCCATTTTGTGGTGGTATTGGCTGAGTAAACGAGTCAAACCGCAGCCTGCCATGCTTAACCAGCGGGATCATCAAATGGTTGGCCTGCGGGCAACGCTGACGGAACCGACACTGGATGGCTATGGTCGGATGAAAGTCGGCGACAGCAGCTGGCGTATCCATAGTTCTGAAGAATTAAGCGTGGGCACGGAAGTCGAAGTGGTCTCCATTGAAGGTAACACCTTGAATGTCCGTGCAATAATACGCTAGTTTATCGCCCACGTTCGGTTTGCGACCGTGGGCTTCTTATCTCTATCCTTTCTCCTCGCGGTGACAACAACCCGCCAGATTATTGATAATCGGGCAATCCGCCCCCTCGTCGCCGGGGCATTCTGCCGCTAGCGCCAGTAAGCGTAAACGCATCTGATTCAAATCCTGAATATGCCGTTCTATTTCAGCCACTTTCTGTAACGTCGCGGCTTTGACGTCCGCACTATGGCGATCCGGATTATGGAACAGCGCCAATAATTCACGACATTCATCCAGAGTAAATCCCACCTGGCGCGCCTGTCGCAGCAAAGTCAATTCTTCAATATGACGGGCATCATAGCTGCGATAACCGTTATCGGTACGGATAGGCGGAGTTACAAGCTTTTTTTCTTCGTAAAAGCGAATCGCTTTGCTGGTCAAACCGGTCTTTTTGGCCACATCGCTGATATTCATATTTCTCCCTTGACCTTACCCTTGCTGGAAGGTTTAACCTCCATAAGTAGTTAAAATAGTCACGTCGGTCAAGAGAAATTCACCTTGTTGCCTGCCAGAAGATCGGCATCAAGGTAAAGGGCTTAATACCGACTAAACTTATCCCCGCAGTCAAAAGGATAAGTTTTTACTCTTTAAGGAGTTAATCATGTCACACACTACGCTGCTTGCTTTGCAGGGTTTAACCTGCATGAAATGTGCCGGACGGGTGCAAAAAGCGCTGGAAGACCGGCCTGACGTCGAACAGGCTCAGGTTAACGTTCACTATGCGAAAGTGGTCGGTGAGGCCGACATACAGGCACTGATCGAAACGGTAAAACAGGCAGGCTATCAGTCGGAGCCAGTACAACAACCGGACGTAGAGCTACAGCTTTCCGGCTTAACCTGTATGCACTGTGCGGCAACGACACGTCAAGCGCTGGAAGCCGTTCCGGGAGTCATCGCCGCCGATGTATCCACCTCCAACGCCAAAGTTTACGGTCGAGTCGACGCAAACGCACTGATTGCCGCCGTGGAAAATGCCGGTTATCAGGCCACGCTGGCGCAGGAAAACGCCGTCCCAAAAACTGAGCCGCTGGCACATGCTACGCAATCTGCGCCGGAATCTTTGGCAGCGGCCTCTTCTCTTCCGGCAACTGAAAATACTCCCGCAACCGCTCCGTCAGACGGCGACGATCCGGATAGCGTGCAGCTATTGTTAACCGGGATGAGCTGCGCCAGCTGCGTTTCTAAAGTACAAAAAGCGTTGCAAAGCGTGGATGGCGTGCAGATCGCGCGAGTGAATCTAGCTGAACGTAGCGCACTGGTGACCGGTTCTCCGGATAATAGCGCGCTGATCGCCGCAGTAGAAAAAGCGGGCTATGGCGCTGAGATTATCGAAGACGAAGCTAAACGGCGGGAACGCCAGCAGGAAATGTCTCAGGCCAATATGAAACGTTTCCAATGGCAGGCCGCGCTGGGGCTATTATTAGGTATTCCATTGATGGCATGGGGCTTATTCGGCGGCAGTATGACGCTCACGCCGGAAACCCAAACCCCGTGGCTGGTGATCGGTGTATTGACGCTGTTGGTCATGATCTTTGCCGGCGGACATTTCTATCGCAACGCTTGGGTCAGCCTGAAAAACGGCAGCGCCACTATGGATACGCTGGTGGCATTAGGCACCGGTGCCGCCTGGATTTACTCGATTACCGTCAATATCTGGCCCGATGTATTCCCGATGGAGGCCCGGCATCTTTATTACGAAGCCAGCGCCATGATTATCGGTTTAATCAATCTGGGACATGCGATGGAACAGCGCGCCAGACAACGTTCGTCCAATGCGTTGGAACGTTTGCTGGATCTGGCACCGCCAACCGCGCGGGTTGTGACTGAGGACGGTGAGAAACAAATCCCGCTGGCTGACGTACAGCTGGGAATGACCCTCCGTTTGACCACCGGTGACCGGGTTCCCGTTGACGGCGAAATTGTGCAGGGGGAAGTGTGGATGGACGAAGCCATGCTCACCGGCGAACCGATTCCGCAGCAGAAATCCGCTGGAGATAAAGTACACGCCGGAACCTCAGTGCAGGATGGATCGGTTCTGTTCCGCGCTAACGCCATTGGCAGCCAGACTACGCTGGCGCGGATTATCAAGCTAGTACGTCAGGCGCAAAGTAGTAAGCCGGAAATTGGCCAGTTAGCCGATAGAATCTCTGCAGTATTTGTTCCAACCGTCGTGGCTATCGCCTTGATTGCCGGTGTGATTTGGTACTTCTTCGGCCCTCAGCCCCAAATTGTATATACCTTGGTGGTGGCCACCACGGTGCTGATCATCGCTTGCCCTTGCGCGCTGGGATTAGCCACGCCGATGTCGATCATTTCTGGTGTTGGTCGTGCCGCTGAGTTTGGTGTACTGGTGCGAGATGCCGATGCGCTTCAGCAGGCCAGCGGCTTGAATACGTTGGTATTTGATAAAACCGGTACATTGACCCAAGGCCGTCCGCAGGTTGTCGCTATCCATACCTTTAACGGGATTACGGAACAACAGGCGCTTGGCTGGGCGGCTGCGCTGGAAACAGGCTCAAACCATCCGTTAGCGCAGGCAATTTTGCAACGTGCCAAAGGCCTGACTCTGCCTGCCACCAGCCAGTTCCGTACCCTGCGCGGTTTAGGCGTCAGCGGTGATGTTGAAGGAGCATCACTGCTATTAGGGAACAATGCACTACTGAAACAACAAGAGATTGATACCCTTGAGTTAAGCGACTTAATGCGGCAACAGGCGGAAACGGGTGCCACGCCGGTTATTCTGGCGGCCAATGGTCAAGTCGCGGCGCTGTTCTCCATCCGCGATCCGTTACGCAGCGATAGTGTCTCAGCATTGCAACGTCTGCATCAACAAGGCTACAAATTAGTGATGCTGACAGGTGATAACCCGATTACTGCTAATGCTATTGCCAAAGAGGCCGGTATTGATCAAGTGATTGCCGGAGTGCTGCCCGATGGCAAAGCCGATGCGATTAAGCAGTTACAGGCTGCGGGTAACAAAGTCGCGATGGTCGGAGATGGTATTAACGATGCGCCCGCGCTGGCTCAGGCCGATGTAGGTATTGCTATGGGCGGCGGCAGCGATATTGCGATAGAAACTGCGGCAATTACGCTTATGCGCCATAGTCTGCACGGCGTTGCCGATGCCGTAGAGCTATCCAAAGCCACATTACGCAATATGAAACAAAACCTGCTCGGCGCATTTTTCTATAACGCGCTGGGGATTCCAATCGCGGCAGGTATTTTGTATCCGTTCACCGGAACGTTGTTAAGCCCGGTGGTCGCGGGGGCTGCAATGGCGTTGTCCTCAATCACCGTCGTCAGTAATGCCAACCGTTTGTTACGTTTTAAACCTAAACAATAAACGAAGTCCTAACCCAGTGGCGCACAACCCTTTCTTGTGCGCCATTTAGCGTTTAGCATGGGAGAAATGCTAAATCAGGACGCACACCGGTATGGGTCAACTTTTACGTCAGCTAGCCACCTTTCTTGGCATCCTTTCTCCGCCGAGTTATCCGTATCCGGGTATCGATTTACAACTGCCCGGCTCACGTCACTTCCATCTGGTAGGGAGTATCCATATGGGAACCGAAGGCATGTTCCCGCTACCGGATATTCTGTTGGATCGCCTGATAAAAGCCGATGCGTTAATCGTTGAGGCCGATATTACCCAAGGTGGATCCCCTTTCGCTCACTATCCCGATGAGCTCCCGTTGGTCGACCGACTCTCTGAAACAGATTACCAACAGCTCGTTCAGCGCTGTGAAGAATTAAAAACCGACCCGTTGGCTCTGGCCACCCTTCCGGCCTGGCAAATCGCGCTGATGCTACAGGCGCGTCAGGCGCAAAATCTAGGGCTGCGCGGGGAATACGGTATTGATTATCAATTATTGAATGCAGCCAAAGCGCAGCGGAAAAATATTATCGAACTCGAAGGCTCGCAAATGCAGCTTTCCCTACTGGAAACCCTGCCTGACAGCGGAATGGGGCTGTTAAAAGATACTCTGGCTCACTGGCACACCAACGCCCGCATGTTACAAACCATGATCAGTTGGTGGTTAGAGCGACAACCCTGCGGTAGCCTGGCTAAACTGACAACGACTTTTAGCGATGATTTATATGAGCTATTAATGGTGCAACGTAACCAGCAATGGCAAAAACAACTGTCTGCCTTACCGGCGGGGCATTATCTGGTTGCTGTGGGCGCTTTACATTTATATGGCGACGGAAATTTACCGGCTTTAATGCAGCCAGCTCATGGATAAAAAAATGGCCAATATCGCTATTGGCCAGTCAAAGAGGAATTTTCATTGTTTTAGTTATTACGTAGCAAGCCGGCTTTCCTGACGGTCAACCAATTTGCCATATCAGGGTAGCAACCCGCGGATCCTATAAGCAACTGGGATTCATTATTATTGAGGAATACAATTTCATAATTTTGATTCTATTAAGTTAATTTTTTTCTTACTAAGCTGCATTAAGCGTAAGATACTAAAAAGATAAGGATTAGCCGCAACGATAGTCCTGTTATGATTAACTGGTATTATTTTTATAGTGGACGAAAATCATGACTCCTGCCGTCATTCTGCTGGAAAAGCAAAAAATCGCCTTTACTCTTCACCCTTACGAACACGACAGTGCAGAAACGAATTTTGGTGATGAAGCTGTCAGAAAATTAGGGCTAGATGCCCGGCAAGTTTATAAAACTCTGCTGGTTTGCCTGAATGGAGAAGCCAAAAACTTAGCCGTTGCCGTCACTCCGGTCGCCACTCAATTGGATTTAAAAAAAGTTGCCCGAGCCTTAGGAGCGAAAAAAGCAGATATGGCCGATCCACAGCTGGCGCAGCGAGTAACCGGTTATTTAGTCGGAGGAATTAGCCCGTTAGGACAGAAAAAACGTTTACCCACGGTCATCGACAGTCAGGCGCAGCAATATGCCACTATGTTCGTTTCCGGCGGCAAACGCGGGCTGGATATAGAGCTAGCTCCAGCAGATTTAGGCCAGTTGCTCAATGCGGTATTCGCGGATATAGCCAAACGGGATTAATCCTCGCTTCTCTCTGCCACAGAATGCCACTGAGCCAAAAATGGGGAATACGCATAGACGCATTAGCGCTACCCGTACTCCCCGTTCAGATAAAAAGTCCCTAAGGTATTTTTACCTCATCTCAACTCAACTCATTACTTGTAAACAATCTCACCCTTCGGCTCATAGGCCGCAGCATCTAGCGGAGAGTGTTTTTCAATATATTGCTTCAAGACTTCCGCATCGATGAAACCGGTATTAACGTAGCTTGGCAAAGTATCCACCTTCGGATAACCATCACCACCTAGCGCGTTGAAATTCAGCGTTGCCATGCGGTAGGTTTTATTCGCATCCAGCGGTTTACCTTGAATTTTAACATCACTGACACCTGTGCCATCGGCAACCAGGCTGACGTTGGCGAATTGAGCGTAGGCGCCTGAATCCACTTTTTTATTAGCGACGACGGCCAAATACTTCTCAACTTCACTGCCCTTCATATCCACATAAACCAGCGTATTACCGAATGGCTGCACTTTCAGCACATCTTTATAAGTAATATCACCAGCATCGATAGAGTCACGCACGCCGCCGCCGCTCATCACGGCAAAATCAGCGCCAGCACGCTCCATTTGCGCCGCTAATAGCATCCGCGCCATATTAGTTTGCTGGAAACGAACTTTGCTACGATCGCCCTCTAGCTTGCCATTAACGCTACCGACTTTAATTTCCAGCTGCGCTTTGCCTTTATCTTCAAACGGCGTGAGTAATTTCAGCATTGCCGGATTTTCAGCGATCTCTTCGGTATAGAAAACGCGCTCACTGGTACCGTCGGCTTTCTCTACTTTCTTCTTCAGATTAACCGGAATCAGCTGATAGTTAACCAACGTCAGCTCGCCGTTGCGGAATTTAAAATCTGCACGCCCGACGTATTTACCCCATTCGTGCGCCTGAACGATCCAGGTTCCATTTTGACGATCGGGCGCGCAAGCCGTACCCGGAACGTAATCTACCTGCTTATGATTCTCGCTGGACATACAAACCGGATCCTGCGAATGTCCACCCACAATCATGTCCAGATAACCTGCAGGCAGGCTACGAGCCATTTCTACATCACCTGGCGCATTAGAACCGTGATTACCGTTGTCATAATGCCCCATATGGGTGGCTGCGATGATAATGTCCGGTTTTTCATCCTGACGCAGTTTTTCGACGACCTCTTTGGCTTCCACCGCCGGTACACGGAATTCAATATCAGTGAAATACTCAGGATTGCCAATTTTAGCCGTATCGTCAGTGGTTAACCCAATAACCGCAATTTTAATCCCTTGCTTATCAAACAGGGCATAAGGTTTAAATAAGCGCTGCTGGGTACTCTTCTGATAAATATTGGCAGAGAGCAGCGGGAAAGTGGCCCATTTTTCTTGCTGACGTAATACGCTAAGCGGGTTATCAAATTCATGGTTTCCGATCGCCATAGCATCGTATCCCACTAAATTCATACCGCGAAAATCGGGTTCCGCATCCTGTAAATCAGACTCAGGTACACCGGTATTAATATCTCCGCCGGAAAGCAACAATAGGCTGCCCCCTTCTGCTGCCACTTGTTGGCGAATATTATCCACCAAGGTTTTTTGCGCCGCCAGGCCATATTCACCGTGATCGTTTTGCCAGAAATGGCCGTGATGATCGTTAGTGTGCAGTACAGTAATGTCGTAAGTTTTATCTTTTTCCCAAGCGCTGGCCCATCCGGGGGCAAAGGCCAATGTTACGGCCAACGCGCATGCTGTGGTATTTAATGAAAAACGCATGGCAAATCTCCATGTAATCGCCAAAAGCGGGTCGAGTAAAAGTCAGTCTGATGAATACAGATCGCGTAAGAGTTCAGGATTTCTGTGAGAATCAAGGTGATACCTCGATGCAGTTTGCATTGTAACTCGATTAGATACACCTGAATTTCACATTTTTGCGATATCCGTCAAATAATGTTGGATATAGTAAAAATCATACGATATGCATAATATGTATCCATTACCGCGCTACCTTTCGCAATAAAAACAATTAGGCTGATACTCATCATGACCGATCGCATCGTCCCTCCAACCTCCCAAAATAAGGGAAATGCCTTAAAGCGAACTTCGTTTTCTATTTTAGGGGCGATAAGCGTCTCTCATTTACTAAACGATATGATTCAATCGCTGATTTTAGCTATCTATCCTTTATTACAGGCAGAGTTCAGCCTGAGCTTCACTCAAATCGGCTTAATTACATTGACCTATCAGATGACTGCCTCAATGCTGCAACCGCTGATTGGCCTCTACACAGACAAACACCCACAGCCTTATTCTCTACCTATTGGTATGGGATTCACTCTTTCGGGCATCTTATTATTGGCCGCCGCGACTACTTTTCCGGTGGTGTTGCTGGCGGCGGCGCTGGTTGGTACCGGTTCCTCCGTGTTTCATCCTGAATCTTCCCGCGTGGCACGCATGGCGTCTGGCGGACGTCACGGGCTGGCGCAATCGCTGTTTCAGGTGGGAGGGAATTTTGGTAGTGCGTTAGGCCCATTACTGGCGGCGATGTTTATCGCGCCCTACGGCAAAGGGAATGTTGGCTGGTTCTCACTGGCGGCATTACTGGCCATTGTAGTGCTATTACAGGTCAGTAAATGGTATCAAATGCAAAATCGCGCGGTCGCCGGTAAGCCGATAAAAGCGGCACCGGTACAAACACTGCCTAAAAAGACCATAATTGCCACTTTAGCGATTCTGCTAGTACTGATTTTTTCCAAGTATTTCTACTTAACTAGTATAAGTAGCTACTACACCTTCTATCTAATCCATAAGTTTGGTGTTTCAGTACAAAATGCCCAAATACATCTGTTTATATTCTTATTTGCCGTAGCCGCAGGCACCATCATTGGCGGGCCCTTGGGGGACAGAGTCGGGAGAAAATACGTTATTTGGGGCTCCATCCTCGGTGTTGCACCATTTACCCTTATTTTACCCTACGTATCTCTGCAATGGATTGGCATTTTGACAGTGATCATTGGTGTCATACTGGCATCAGCGTTTTCTGCCATTCTGGTTTATGCCCAAGAGCTGATCCCTGGAAAGGTAGGCATGGTTTCCGGATTATTCTTCGGTTTAGCTTTCGGTATGGGCGGGTTAGGTGCGGCTGTACTTGGTTATGTTGCTGATTTAACCAGTATCGAGTTAGTTTACCAAATCTGCGCATTCCTGCCACTCCTTGGCATATTTACTGCCTTACTGCCTAATATTGAAGAAAAGTAGTCAGTATTACTAACTTAAGCCGGATGAGATAGCAGTATTATCTGGCTTAACTACCTATATCTATTAGGTCTAAATGAGATATCACTCATAAATAACCACCTTACGCAATTTACAGGCCAACCTTCAGTTTCATTGACAAAATATGAATTTTTATCGGGTAAAGTTCGCACAAATGCAATAAACTAGTGCTATTGCTGTGAATGAACACTGCCCGCATAACAAGAAGGAGTCTGGATGCACCACTCAACACCCCTGATTACAACGATTGTAGGAGGCCTGGTTCTCGCCTTCCTCCTCGGTACACTGGCACACCGCCTGCGCATCTCCCCATTAGTGGGATATCTCGCCGCAGGGGTGTTAGCCGGGCCATTCACGCCGGGTTTCGTCGCCGATACGTCATTAGCGCCAGAACTGGCTGAAATCGGTGTTATCCTGTTAATGTTCGGTGTTGGGCTGCATTTCTCTCTTAAAGACCTCCTCGCTGTAAAATCCATTGCCATTCCCGGTGCCATAGCGCAAATCGCAGTTGCCACATTGTTGGGTATCGGCCTTTCGAGCATGCTGGGCTGGGATCTGGTCACAGGCTTGGTGTTCGGTCTTTGCTTGTCTACCGCCAGTACCGTGGTATTGCTGCGAGCACTGGAAGAACGGCAGTTGATCGACAGCCAGCGTGGGCAAATAGCCATTGGCTGGCTGATAGTTGAAGATCTGGCGATGGTACTAACATTGGTGTTATTACCAGCATTCGCTGGCGTTATGGGTAGCGAAAATACCAGTTTGAGCCAATTATTCACCGAACTGGCCATAACTATTGGTAAAGTCATCGCCTTCATCACCTTGATGATAGTGGTTGGCCGCCGCCTCGTCCCATGGATATTGGCAAAAACCGCCAGTACCGGCTCCAGAGAGCTATTTACCTTGGCCGTGCTGGTCTTAGCGCTGGGTATCGCTTACGGTGCTGTAGGGCTGTTTGACGTCTCATTCGCGCTAGGCGCCTTCTTTGCCGGTATGGTGTTAAACGAATCCGAACTTAGCCACCGCGCGGCTCAGGATACTTTACCGCTGCGTGATGCCTTTGCCGTCCTGTTTTTTGTTTCGGTCGGCATGCTATTCGACCCGATGATTCTGGTTCGTGAGCCTTTAGCGGTTATCGCCTCACTGGCTATCATTATCTTCGGTAAATCTGCCGCAGCCTTCTTGTTAGTTCGTATGTTTGGCCACTCTAAACGCACTGCACTGACTATTTCAGTCAGTTTGGCGCAAATCGGTGAGTTTGCCTTTATTTTAGCAGGTTTAGGGATCTCCCTTGGTTTGATGTCGGAGCATGGCCGCAATCTGGTTTTAGCCAGTGCCATTCTTTCTATCATGCTGAATCCATTGCTATTTAGCCTGTTGGATCGCTATCTAATTAAAACCGAAACCATGGAAGATCAAATTCTGGAAGAAGCAGTAGAAGAAGAAAAACAAATTCCAGTGGATCTATGTAACCACGCTTTATTAGTCGGTTATGGTCGCGTAGGTAGCCTGCTCGGTTCAAAACTCAATGCAGCGGGTGTTCCATTAGTGGTCATCGAAAACTCCCGAACCCGAGTCGAAGCCTTGCGTGAGCAAGGAATTAACGCGGTACTGGGCAACGCAGCCAATGCAGAAATCATGTCATTGGCTCGACTAGACTGCGCACGCTGGCTGTTACTAACCATTCCAAATGGCTATGAGGCGGGTGAAATTGTCGCTGCAGCGCGCCTCAAACGCCCAGACCTTGAGATTATTGCCAGAGCGCATTATGACGATGAGGTGGTTTATATTTCCGACCGCGGTGCCGATCAGGTCGTTATGGGTGAACGCGAGATTGCCGGCAGCATGCTAAATATGCTGAAAATCGATACGTTGACTGAAGAAGTCAAAAGCTCAGCTTGCCCGATCTGACTAGACCGAAATTAAAATACAAAAGGCCAGCAATGCTGGCCTTTTGTTGTCTAGCGATTGGATTAACGTTCCCAGTAAGACTCTTCCAGACTATCCTCTCGCTCAGGTAAACCGCGCGTCAGACGAGGAGAGTGCTGATTCAACACCTGATAGCTCACTCGATTAGCATATTTACAAACCTGCGCCAAAGACGAATAGCTCAGGTAACTACGCACATGTTTACTTGAATTAGGAACATTATTACGATGATAACCGTTGGCCGCTATATCATGTAACACTGCGGACAATGCCCCATCCCCTGCCCCATTAGTATTCATAATTTTCTCAGGCCCTCCCATATAAGGAGCGATGTGTGAGTAAATCTTGAATGGCATATCACAATGCTCTTTTCTCATTGCGCGGCTAAATTCATACATATTAAATTCAGCAATAGTACCCGGCAGTAAAGGATGTTGAGTCTGGCGTTTGCCAGCTTCTTCCGTATAGCCAGCCATATAAAGGCCATTTGGCCCGGCGGTACATAGCACCAAATCTACCCAATCCAGCGCCATATCCGCGGCCATCAATGGATCGCTGATCCCCGTAAGCTCCAGTGCTTCATCTTCATTCATCGCTAAAATAGAGACGTTTTCTTTAAGGAAATCTCGCCACCATTGAGGATTATCTGCAATGACGTATTTTGTACCCAACGTCAGCACCACTGGCACATGATATTTTTTAGCGTACGCGATAGCCTGCATAGTTGCATCTGGCATTGGCTCACCGGGTTTACAACGTACTAAATAAGCAGTGAGAACTAAAGCGGAGGCACCTGCAATCACTTCTTCAGGAATGCTATCTGGGCGTAGCTGATTCATTTGGCCTGGACTGATAGCGAAAGTCCGCTCTCCGTTCTCAGTAATCAAGGTAAAACAGCGGCCAATAGCGCCATCCACGGCCTGCAAATAATTTAAATCGGTACGACTTGAGGTATTACACAGATAACGATAGGCATAGCTACCAATCTTTATATTGCTGCACATAGTTCCAAGTAAAACAGAACGGTCATCAGCCAGAACCGAGTAATTATGCAATGTATTACCGATGGTGCCACCTGCAAACTCATGGGTAATCAAACCGTTGCTGGTTAACTCCTGATAAAGAGCCTCAGCCACATCATCTTCAATAACTAAAGAATGTCCCTGGCTCAAACCGTAGCGCTGAATAAATCCCTCATCAACTTTGGCCTCAATATCGACTAGGGTTTGGTCGATACCGACGATATAAGAGGTGCTGACCTCATTTTCAGCCTGAACCTGCGTTTGTTGTAATAACGGATCGCGGGCATTAACCGGAAAATAATGTTTGGATTTACGTTTACCAGGAAATTTCATTGTTTTGATTGGCAGTGTGAAGATGAAAAGGAACAGGATTTTAGCATAAGCTCAAGCTGGAAACATAATTAGGGGAAAGGTATGAGGTCGATTTAACGCGGTCAAACAACAAGGATGAATGCTAACCTCAGAATTTTTATCAAAAAAAAACCGGACAAGCAGCGCTAATCCGGCAATGTAAAATATCAATTAGTATTGGTTCGTTATTCTTTATCGGTATTCGCCAGTTTTAGCATCTCTTCTTCACGCTCGCGTTCACGCATGAAATGATCAACTAACACAAAACCGACAGACCCCACCAAACCTGCAAGTGCGAACAGGATCATAATCAGCCCACGTTTAGGCGCATCTCTTTTGGTTGGCTCGGTTGGCTGTTGCAGATATTTAAATGGCACCACTTCCACTTTAGGAATTTCCAGCGCATTTAACTTATCAAGATATAGTCTACGGTTAAGAATTTCAGCATTGATAGAAGCCAGGTCAGTCACCGATTTCTCAATTTCCAATTTGCGATTCAGTGCATCAGAACCCATAGTAATAGGGAAATCTGGATCATCACTAATAGCGGAACCACTGCTGTAAACTGGCTTTTTTATACCCGCCGCATCAGCAATTGAAGTCGCGTACTTCAAACGTTCAATTTTAACTTCCTGATTATTCTTGGCACGCAATAGATCCAAAGTATATTTATCAGTACCAATACCTTTAGCTAAATCAACAGCACGCTGTATTTTTCTAGATACATCAGCATTAACTATACTGTTAACGTAGTTAATATACCCCTGCAATAAATCACGCGCATCTGTAGCCGTCATGGCGCTGTATGATAATTTGTAGTATCGATATTCCTTATCATTATCGCCTTTATCTCTCAGCGGGCTGACTGATGTGATATTCTCATTCACTATCCGTTCAATTAATGCTCTTTTCTCCAGACCATCTTCAGGTTTATCTCGCATTAATCTCTTAAAATACTCAGTATTCACTAAATATTGCTCACGGAGATCTTGAGAATCAAAGTTTTGTTTAAAAGTAGACAATAAATAATCTGAACTGATATCAAGCTTAATATCAAGCACAGATAAATTAGTTGTTATCTTATCTAACACTTGAATTTGTTCATCGCCAGGCGAGACGATGACCGCAGTACTGGTCCATTTTTGCGGAAGAATAAAAGAAACTGAAAATCCTATGACAGTAAAAATAACAACTGAAATTAGAATAGCCATCCGAAACTTTAACAAAATAGCAATGAGACTCAACAAATCAATTTCATTATAAGCTTCTCCCATGCCACCATATCTGTACTTTCTGATAGGAGAAATAATATCATTATTTTTTTCAGCAGCCATTAATAGCATCCAATTTAAATTATTTATTGAAAATAATATAACACATTAAAAACATTAATTATAAATTCGCCCACAGATATGAATAAACATCAAATAATGTTATCAATTATTTTTATTGCAGCACTCTCGACAGAGAACATATTAATTAATAATTTATTTGCCATTTTACCTCTAAACCTCCTATCATCATAATCATTCAATAATTTTATCGCAGCTCTTAACAAAGATTTATTATCCCCATTAATAAAAACATATCCCGCATCGTTATTATTAATCACATCCAATAAATCGTTTCCTGGATTTACACTACCCAATATAGGTATAGATTCAACCATATACCCTAACAATTTACCCGGAAAGTTATGTGTCTTATGTGATTTCGCCAGAGAAAATAAACCTATATCTACATCAGATAAAATACGTCTAAACTCTGACTGTTCAACTGAAGGAAGAAAGTTAACATTAGTTAAACTCCATTCAATTATTTTACTATTGACTAGTTCTACTTCATCACCTTGACCAATAAAAATAAAATGGGCTCTAGAATGTTCCTTCATTCCTTTAGCAAGTAGCAATAGATTGCTCATATCCTGAGCTCGCCCAATATTCCCACCATAAAAAAATATAACTTTTTCTTGTAAAGATAGTTTTTCTCTTAAGCTATCACTTCGGCTGCTACTTTTGTAAGGTTTTGCGCTGGCCCAGTTATACATTACATGTGTGTTATATTTATTATCGTGTCTTAAATTAAAAAGCTCCAAATTTCTCTCTGACATCAGACCAATAGAATTGGCAGAT
Organism: Yersinia sp. IP36721; assembly: GCF_003634395.1. Classification (NCBI taxonomy): domain Bacteria; kingdom Pseudomonadati; phylum Pseudomonadota; class Gammaproteobacteria; order Enterobacterales; family Yersiniaceae; genus Yersinia; species Yersinia sp. IP36721. The sequence goes on along the minus strand of NZ_QCZL01000010.1, from coordinate 97,847 downwards.
TTATAGTTCAACTCCTCAAAAAAAATAAAGTATTTAGCAATTAGTGATCCTTCCCTAATGAGCCCTTCATCAATAGCCCACTGTGGAAATAGATCTCTTAGTATTAAATATGACTTACAATTGAATTTTCTTTTTAAATAACTAACTATAGGGCCAAAAAAGATTGATGGTGAATAACATATCACTCCATCAAAATAAGTTCCCTCATTTATTTTCCCTTTAAGTGCAAAAAATGCATTAAATGAAATCAATGTCTCATTAAATGCTCTTCTTATCTTTGATGAGCACTTTACATCACCATTTTTAAAATACCAAACAGGTATCTCATCAATAGTATCGATGTATAACCTACTTTCACTATTTTTATATGCTGGAGTAATGATAATAGGTTCATGCCCTAGCCTCTTTAGCTCTATGGCTAGTTCATGCATCATTTTTGCCGCAACTCTTGTACTATAGGGCAAGTAGTCATCAACAAATATTGCCAAACGCATTTAATACTGCCTCCATACCACTCTCTTAACATAGCCTGTATAAGAAAGAATGATACGAACAATTTTATCGGATACATTGGGCATAGAATAATCATCAACTATCCGTAATAACCGATTTCTTCCAGATGGTTGCTCTTTGATAACATCCAATGCTTGTATAATTAAAGATAAATCAAGTCCAGTCATCATGACAGCCCCCTCTTCCATTCCCTCAGGACGTTCGTGAGCTTCTCGCAAATTCAAAGCTGGTATGTTTAAAATAGACGCTTCTTCAGTAATTGTTCCGCTATCTGATAGGACAGCATTTGCATCTAGTTGAAGTTTTACATAATCTTTAAAACCAAGAGGTTTTAACAATCTAACTAATGGATGAAACTTAATTCCTTTTGAGTCTATTTTTTTCTGCGTCCGAGGATGAGTAGAAAAAATAATTGGTCTAGCATATTTTTCCGCAATACCATTTAATGTTGCAACTAACTTATCGAGATTAATTTCAGAATCAATATTCTCTTCTCTGTGGGCGCTGACGACATAATACTCGCCTTTAGTTAAATGCAATTTATTTAAAATATCTGACTCCAAGATACCCGTCATATAATAACTGAGAACTTCAAACATCGGGCTACCCGTTTTAATTACTCTATCAGGTGAAGCGCCTTCACGAAGGAGATATTCCCTAGCAATACTACTATATGTTAAATTAATATCTGAAATATTATCAACAATGAGTCGATTCGTTTCTTCTGGAACCCTCATATCAAAACATCGATTGCCAGCTTCCATATGAAAGATTGGAATTTTGCGTTTTTTTGCCGGAATCACTGATAAACAACTATTTGTATCACCTAAAACTAACAAAGCGTCTGGTTCTAATTTTTCTAAAATCTCATCCGCTGATATTATTATCTTCCCTATAGTTTGCGCCGAAGTTTCCCCTGCCGCATTTAGAAAAAAATCAGGTTTTCTGATATTTAAGTCATCAAAAAATATTTGATTAAGCTCATAATCATAATTTTGCCCTGTATGGATTAAGTAATGGTCACAGAACTTATCTAACTTATCTATTACTCTAGACAATCTTATTATTTCTGGCCTTGTGCCAACAATTGTGACAACTTTCAATTTTTTTAATTCACTTGAAATATTTTTCATATTCATGATGCATTTTCTCAATAAGTTTTAACCAAGGCAGCGGTGTATATTTTGTATAACTTCTAAACAAAGAAGAGTCTAGACTTCGATCTATCTTAAAATCAACATCCTCCTTAATAGAAAGGTTTTTATTATATATAAAATTAACCATATTCAATAAGTCGAATTTGTTAATAGGCTCAGCACTTAGGTGATACAATCCATGTAATTCAGTATTAGGAAGAATAAAATTCTCAATAACCTCGGCCATGTAACATGTTGGTAGACCTGAAAAAATAGCGTTTTTAAAACCAAATACTTCCGATTCTTGCTTCAAGAACCAATCAATTAAACTAACACCCTTCTTTTCTTCGTGACCAATTATTGATGTTCTTAGCGTTATGTGCCCACCATAAGCGACCTCACCAAGCAATTTAGATCTGCCATAAAGATCCACCGAGTCAGGAATATCAAACTCTTTATAATTGCCTTTACATCCCGAGAAAATACAATCAGTTGAAAAATGGATTAATTTAGCGCCAATAACAGTCGCAGCCTCAGCTAGTTTATGTGGTAAAAGAGAATTTATCTCTATAGATACAACCGGTAATTTAGATTCATCTAGCTGTTTTATAATACCTATACAGTTAAAAATAAAATCTGGATTAATACTGCTAATCACATTATTTATATTATTAAAGTCGTTAACATCAACTCCAGATATTATGTTTGTAAAACCCTGACTGGCGAACCTAGATTTTACCGAAGTCCTCCTAACGGTACCAGTCACTTCAAACATATCATTTTCTGAGAAATGCCTAAATATGCTCCCTCCGAGCATACCATTGGCACCAAGTACTAATATTTTTTTACGCATCAGGTTGAGCATCTTCCCCAGCTTCTATTTTTCGAATGAAATCTAATTTACGTAATAAATCACTCATTCCTTTAATATCAAGACGAACAGTATTGTGTGAGTTATAATCATCTATTTCATTTATTTCTTTATTTCCATGCTCATAGTACTTGCTATAATTCAAATCTCTATTATCCGCGGGGATGCGGAAATATTCATGTTGGTCTTCTGCCACCAACATTTCTTCACGACTACATAATACTTCAAACACTTTTTCTCCATGACGAGTGCCGATTAAATTAACCGGATATTCTCTCTTGTTTGTAATTTCTAATATAGAACTAACAAGAGTTTCTATCGTCGCTGCCGGGGCTTTTTGTACAAAAATATCACCGTTACTACCATTTTTAAATGCATGAATTACCAAATCCACAGCATCATCCAATGTCATCATGAAACGTGTCATTGAAGGGTCTGTAATTGTTATAGGCTGATTGTTTTTTATTTGCTGAATAAATAGTGGAATCACTGACCCTCGTGAGGCCATTACATTCCCATAACGTGTAGCACAGATAGTGATACCTTCTGGCACATTTCTTGACTTACCGATAATAACCTTTTCCATCATTGCCTTAGACGTTCCCATTGCATTAATTGGATAAACAGCTTTATCAGTACTCAAACATACAACTTTTTTTACGCAGTTAACTATTGCAGCCTCAAGCACATTATCAGTACCGATAATATTCGTTTTAACTGCCTCCATCGGATAAAATTCACAAGATGGGACTTGCTTTAAGGCTGCAGCATGGAAAATAAAATCAACCCCACGCGTTGCAGAAAGAATACTGTTATAATCTCGGACGTCCCCGATATAAAACTTTATCTTTGGATTATTGTAATGCTTACGCATATCATCTTGTTTTTTTTCATCTCTACTAAAAATTCTAATTTCTTTCAAATCACTATTTAGAAATCGTCTTAAAATTGCATTACCAAATGACCCAGTTCCGCCTGTTATCATTAATACTTTATTGTTAAACATCAGAATTTACCTTTTTAATTAATTCAAAAAACTTTTTCCAAGATGAATCACAGTCATTATTTATCGGTGTGAAATTAGTCTGGTTATATAGATATTTTCGTATAGAAATAGCCCATTTCTGAGTATCTCCTGTTTTCACGAAAGTAGCACCATCATAATTTGATAATACTTCTCTTGAATAAACCTCATCAGCACAAACAATAGGCTTTCCATACGAAGCAGCTTCTTGAAGTGGCAAGCCAAAAGACTCCAGATAACTAGGAAAAACAACTAAATCACTTTTTTTATACATAGATAACACATCAGAATGGCTAATTTTCCCTATAAACTTAAAATTATCTTGCAATGAATTATCATAAACCATATCTATTAGTTCAGGAGACTCATTTTCCTCAAAAGTAAAAACAACAACAACATTTGATATATCTTGTTCTTCTTTTTTCAAAAATACAAATGCCTTAACTATTTCAATGTGATTCTTATAAATTAAAAAACTTGCGGGATAAAAAATTATTTTTTTATTTTCATACTCATCTAAAAAACAGTCACCTCTAAAGTTATTTTCCTCGCCAAAAGAAGGTCTAATTACATGAATTTTCTCCTCATTAATCCCTTTACTCTCTAAACTTTTTTTCATCCAATTAGTTTGAACAACAAATTGTGTATTATCATTTACAAACCTAAAAATAAAATAGCCATAAAACATTTTATACAACCAGAATTTATATTCTGTTTTTTTATAAAAAAGCCATTTCCTTTCAATAAATGGAAGAGCCTGATGTAAATAGATAATATTAGCGACTCGTTTATCGGTTCGAATACTGGTGTTTTGTAAAGAGATAACTACTGCTGGCTCTATATGATTTTTTTCTAACCATTTTTTCAAGCCATATGAATCCCAATAAATACGCATCATCCACGATTTAGCATCGATATAGACAATTTTAACATTACTGGGTAAATTTTTTGGCGAAGTATATTCCTGACAAACAAATACTATATAGTGGAATCCATCTGTAGTTATACTTCTTACAAATTGATTTAAAACCACTAATGCTCCCCCTGAGTCTAAGGCTGTTGCATTCACTATTATCTGATTCAATTTTCAACTAACCTCTTTTGTTTTGAGTATGATCGCTTTTGTTAGCACTAGTTGCATTACTTTTTAATTTAATCAAAAAAAATGAAAGCGTGAACATTATAAAGGGAATAATAAAACCGCTAAATACAGTAACTTTTGTTACCACACTAAATCCATCGCGAAAAAGCATGAAAGGTATTATTGCGCAACTAATTAAATACATATTTCGTAAAATCATACTTCGACTATGTAGTAATAACTCAAGAAAAAATGATAGCATGCTAATAAAAAACACACCACCAACGACTCCAAAATTCCCAATCAATGAAGCAAAAAAGCTCGTAGCGCCTACAGGAGAAATAAAATCAAACCCCACGTCATTCAAAGTCAACTCAGCGCCCGTTTTATATGAATTAACATCTGGAAGAATTAAGAGAAATGAATTTATATAATTATACGGATAATTAAAAATATTAAAGTTTGAGTCATTCGAGAGAAAGCTAAAAAGAGAAAAACTGGTATATACAGGTTCAGCTAATGCTATATAAGAAAGCATGTTAATATTAAAGTCCCCAGATCTTATCACGCCGACTAACACTAAAAATAGCGATAAAAGTAAAAAATAAATTATAACTCTACCTGGTAATTTTTTACGATCATAAAACCACATGAGAATATATACAGCACTTACTATTACATACATCCGCCCCCCCATACTTAACAAAAGAACATTATTAAGTATAAGTAGCACTATAGAAAAATAAATTATATATCGATTTATTGATGGCCTTAATGAAAATGAAATAACAAGCCATAATAGAGCCAATGTCGACATCTTACCCCTTATTCCAATATCATATTCACCGCTATATCCTTTAAAAAAAGCATCTCGAGCATAATACCAAATTACAACTGTAACCATGATAGCCGGAATTAATAATATAATTGAACTCGTTGTTCCCAACCCTTTTATTGAGCATACCCCTTGCATGTCTAAAAATCCCTTTTTCTTGCAAAGATGAGATGCCAACCATGACCCAAAAAAATAAAACAAAACCAAAATAATACTATAAAACAATAGGAATTCTTTTTGCTCCTCAGTTACATTAATAAAAACGTCATGCCAATTATCAAAAGCTGCTAATTTAAAAATATTATAGTTGCAGCCAACAAATAGTGGCAAAATAAAATAATAGTTAATGCCAAAAAGAAATAATTTTTTGTGGTTCAATCCAGAACTAGAAAGCAAAAAATATATAGATGACAATAAAAAAAAAGAAATTATTGTAGTAATCAAGGCTCCTCCCGACAAATACTAAATGTGATAAACATGCTTTAGATAACCAATAGGTAAATATAAAAACATTATTAATTCAATTTTAGTATGAATTCGGATCATTTTAAGTCTACCTTTTACCATAAATAAATTTATAGAATATGTATTTTACTTTTACAATAAAAAAATTGACCATGTTTTTAGTTGTCATTTCAAAACTATTACAACGTCCATAGTTAACACCACTTATATATTCATCATTAATTTTTATTAAATCCACTACATTAGAAAAGCACTCTGAAACATCTCCATCATTAATCAATTTTCGTCTAAGCTCATAGTTTTTATTAATTACACCGGTTATTGTTTCCGGCTTCAAGCTGAGATTATCAAGATATCGATAAAAACCTATCTTTTTACTACTATACATAATTGGCCCATAGTTTTTTATCCATCTAGTCCAGAATTCATAATCAGAGATGGGGTACCAATTCACATCGAAGCCAGAGATAGCAAGAGCTTTCTCCCTATCCATAACAATACCTAACGTAGCCTTGCAACGAGGCCCCCAGAAAAAATCATTCATTCTCATCTCAGATATAGCATTACGAGAAAATATTGATTTAAACAGATAGAATACATTCTGCGCAATTTTATATAATATTTTTTGCTTAACTTTATTACTTTCTGTTCGTTGATCTAAAATATGAGCATCAAATCCGATAAGAGGGACACTATCATAATTAGAAAAATTAGCTAAATATTCCTCAATAGCTGTTGAGAACTCTTGGCATAGTAAATCATCATCATGCAATATTGTGATAAATTTTCCCTTACCAAGAGTTAAACATTGATTCCAATTTTCAAACATAGGAATATTTTCAATATTTTTATAATAAGTAAATTTATAATTTGCAAACTCTTCCATTTCGGATAAAGCAGTTTCTGCCGAGTCAGGGTCATTATCAACGATGATAACCTCAACCGATATATTAAATTCAAGAGAAAATACGCTTCTTAATGTTTCCTTTAATAAAGGAAATCGCTTATACGTTGGTATTGCGATTGTCAGAACAAAATCTTCTTCCACTATATTTTGTTTTAGTATGACGCTTTTCATAAATCTCCAGAACTATTTTTTAATAAATAAGTTAAACATGACAACAGGCCATTTCCAGTTGTTATATATCAACTGAACTCCGCCTTGAGCCAGAATAAGGCCGATAACACCATATTCATAGTAAAATGTAAAAACTATAGATAGTATCACTATTCCCGCGCCCGATATAAGAGAGGAGGATAAGAATGGAACGTGATTTTTTGTAGTAATTATAGTAGCACAAATAGTATGATTCATTTCCAAGAAATAAATAAAACCTAAAATTAAAATATAATTTTGCGGTAGTAAAGAGAGATTTATATTAAGTAGAGGGAAAACAAATCCAGATAATACAACAACGAATAAAAAACCAATTAAATATATCATCGTTGAAAAACCGAATATCTCTAATATTAATTTTCTAATTTCATTATAAGAGTTTCTTGCTACGGACCTGGATATATCAGGAATTTTAATACTTAATAGAACATTGCTTACAGACATTAATGCGAAAAAAACCTGCATAGTTAAAACAAATTGTCCTGCTGTTACAATTGGACAGACTAAACCAACGATTAGCGATGTAGCTCTATTTATTAAAAAACCGCCAAGACTCACAATTCCAAGCTTCGATGCATTATATCCTATGAATGGTATTGTTGAGTTTTCATTAGAAGCATAGCTTTTGTTTGTACGTTGTATATATTCATTTTTTTTGAAGAAATATGAGCAAACATACCTATTTGTCAATACTGAAAATAGGAAACTCAAAGACAAACTGAGTAATGAAGGATATACGTAGATTGCAAACAAACTAAAAAACAACCAAGATATTCGACCTATAATATTAGCTTTATACGAACTCTTAATATCTCCTAGGCCTGTTAATACAGGCGTATAATATAAGTATATAAAACTTACTATTAATCCTCCTGAGAATACAGCCCAGGATAACAAAATAATTTGTTTTGAATCCGCAGGGGATATATAATAAAAATAACCTCCGCCCCCTACCCCTACAACAAATAGCGCTATAATGGAAATACAGGCATAGATCTTCTTAATATCTAATATTAGCCTAGATAAAAGTGAATACGATATTTTATCACCGATGATGATACCTTCCACCCCTGTCTTAACAAGGTTTTTAGCTCCAGATATAACATAACTGACATTCCTTACTATTGCAGGAGATAATCCAAAATCGAATAATAGCACAAGTGATATCATCGATAAAAAAATAACCCAAACACTTGCTATCTCTACATTTATATATTTATATGACAAAAATATAACTAAAAAAGGAATAAATATATTGCAGCATTGATTTACAATCCCCCAACCAACTAGAGAAGTAACCTTCATTTCAACATTATCCTAGATGACATATTTATGTAGAATTTCTCTTTTATTTTATTAATTTTAAAAAAGACTATTACCATAGTAATTAATTACATTACTCCAAACACCAGAGTCGCCACTTTCTCCATAAAAAACACGCTACTCTTTAGTAGAAGATTCATAATTACATGTAAGTTAGTATCATTTTTTATTAGAGAGGTTTTTGACGAAAATATTTATGTAATAACTTGACACTAAGACAAAAGATGTTGGCTCTCTAAAAATTACTCATAGTCAATTGTTTGAAAAAATGTAAGCATGTAGTCTCATTAGGAAATAAAATCATAATTTATTGACTTTGTACATATAATATACTGTAATAAATTCATCGTTTTCTCCTATTTAGGCCATCTTCTAGAGATACTATAGGATACCACCCCGGAATTGTTGTAAGATTAGTGCAAATTTTCATAACCTCTCGTTCCCTTAATGGCCTTGCTCCCCAATTTATATTCAATGCTACATTATTAACTTTTTCATAAAGTTCGACTAAACTTCTTAAACTCATTTTTCTTTTTGCACTGACACAGTATATTTTACTGCTTCCTTGTTGCTCATTTTTAATTTGACCTATCGCCGCTTCATAAGCTCTGCAAATATCGTGAATATGAACCAGTTCAATTTCTTGAATCCCTTCAGACATATCTAATGATTCATTTGTTTCTGCAAGCCTATCTAACAATGGTATTAATTTCATTCTTGGATCATTAGGACCGTAACTATCAAAAAGTCTTAATGAAATACTACAGAATTTCTTAGCACATACATAATATTTTATTATATCCTCAAATGCTTGTTTTGTTGCAGCATATAAATTAACTGGTTCATATTCAGCAGATCCATAATTTTGCCAAGTAGTTCCTGTATTGATGAATCGTCTTACTCCTGATAGTTCCATTGCTTCAAGTAATTTGGTAGGGAATTCAATATTACTCCTTAGTAAATCATCTATTAACTCATAATTATGAGAAGCAGAAGTAAGAGAAGCAATATGAATCACGACATCAGGATTTATATTTTTCACAAGTGAGCATAAATTATTATCATTAAAAACCTCCAACTGAATTCCAGATAACTTCTTACTTTTTTCCTCCTCGTTAATTTCACGCCTCATTAGCCCAAAGACTTCGAACCCTTTTTCTTTCAAATATCTTGCCACGTTCGAACCAATAAAACCACTAACCCCCGTGATTAACACCTTCATATTAAACCTCTTTGAATAATTTATATTATTAAAATAAATCTAAGTTCTTGTCTCTCTCTGAAATTATTGGATTCTCTACTGGCCATTGAAACCCAAAAGAATCCCAACGAATACCCGAATCCAATTCAGGAGAATATACTGTACTTGTTTTACACACTATCAATGTGTTTTCCTTCATGGAAAGAAATCCATGTGCAACTCCTTTTGCTAGAAAAACACTTCTTTTATTCTGGGAGTTTAATATGAAGCTCATGAATTTTCCATATGTGGGTGAGCTTTTGCGTAAATCGAGAAAAACGTCCAAAACTTCTCCTTCAGGACAATACACCATTTTTTCATGGTCATCCGGATACTGTTGAAAATGCATCCCTCGGATAACTCCTTTTTTCGATCTAGAGTAATACTCTTCTGCTAATGGAATATTCAAACCTGAGTTTTTAAATATTTCATTATGCGCAGTTTTAATAAACGCCCCTCTTTCATCTGAAAAACTTTTAGACTCAATTAAGTAACACCCTGCAATATTAAGTTCTGTAATTTTCATTTATTTAGAGATATTAAATATATCTCCCTCGTTTCATCGCTGTTGTATATAAAATATTCACATGAATATATAAATTATTTCAAAGATAATTTTTAATCTCTTTAACACTATATTCATGCATGTCTTTGCCGGCTAGCCAGGCTTTATGCCAGGCCACAATATATTCCAGCGTGGTGTTAAGGCTCCAACGTGGGTGCCAGCCAAGTTGCATTTTAGCTTTTGAACAATCTAACTTTAAATAGTGAGCTTCGTGCGGATGTTCATTACCATCCAATTGCCAACTTGCATCATCACCCCAAAATTCGACCATTTTTTCAACAATATTTTGAACCGGAGTAGCATCTGCTTCATTCGGACCAAAGTTCCAGCCTTCGGCATATTCTACGCCGCCGTTGTACAACTTTTGCGCCAGTAAAATATAACCGGACAACGGTTCAAGCACATGCTGCCAAGGGCGAATGGCGTGAGGATTGCGGATAATAACAGGTTTTGACTCTTCGAAAGCACGTAAAATGTCCGGAACAATACGGTCCAAAGCCCAATCGCCGCCGCCGATAACATTGCCGGCGCGGACAGTAGCCAGTGCTGTACCATGCTGATCGTACTTGGCTGGATTAAAGAAAGAGTTACGATAAGAAGATGTGACTAACTCAGCGCAACCTTTACTGTTGGAATATGGGTCATATCCTCCCATCGCTTCATTTTCGCGATAGCCCCATATCCATTCTTTATTGTCATAGCATTTATCGCTGGTGATATTAACCACAGCTTTGATGCCACCAACTTGACGGATTGCTTCCAGTAAATAGACGGTGCCCATAACATTAGTTGAGTATGTTTCAACGGGTTCCGAGTAGGATAGTCTTACCAGCGGTTGAGCCGCCATATGGAAAACGATTTCTGGCTGAAATTCACGAATTGAGTTTAATAGTTTTTGTTGATCGCGAATATCACCGATTTCTGATTCCATCCCGTCAGCTACGCGGGCAGTTTCAAATAGGCTAGGTTCAGTTGGCGCAGCCAGAGAATAACCTTTAACCGTTGCCCCCATGTTCTGCAACCACAAACTCAGCCATCCACCTTTAAACCCGGTATGACCTGTTACAAAAACACGTTTACCTTGCCAGAAGCTTGCATCAATCATTTTTTATTCCCATACCTTCCAAGGTGCGCGTCCTTCTTCCCACAGTTCATGTAGGTAGAGCTTGTCACGCAGTGTATCCATTGGCTGCCAGAAACCTGTATGCTCAAAAGCCATCAGTTCGCCCTGCTCAGCCAGGGTCATTAATGGTTCTTGCTCCCAAGTTGAGTTATCGCCATCAATTAGATCAATAACTTTAGGAGACAGGACAAAGTAGCCACCGTTAATTAAAGCGCCGTCACCTTTAGGCTTCTCTTTAAAGCTACGAACCTGTTTATCTTTGATGTCTAAAGCACCGAAACGGCCTGGCGGATAAGTGGCAGTTAAGGTCGCTTGCTTACCGTGATTTTTATGGAATTTAATCAATTCCGCGATATTCACGTCGCTGACACCATCACCATAGGTGAAGCAAAAGGCTTCATCGTCTTTAACGTAATCTTTTACTCGACGTAAGCGGCCACCAGTCATTGAATTCTCACCGGTATCAACCAAAGTAACATTCCAAGGCTCGACGCGTTTTTGGTGCACCGTCATTTCATTATCACGCATGCAGAATGTAATATCGGACATATGCATAAAGTAGTTCGCAAAATACTCTTTAATGACATAGCCTTTATAACCACAGCAAATAACAAAATCATTTATTCCGTAGGATGAATAAAGTTTCATAATGTGCCAGAGGATCGGTTTCCCCCCAATTTCTACCATTGGTTTTGGCTTAACTACGGTTTCTTCACTAAGACGGGTCCCAAGACCACCGGCAAGAATGACTGCTTTCACTAGAATCTCCATTACGTATTACTTTGACAAATCAAAGCTATTTTGATGGCACAAAGGCATCAGAGAAAAATTTATTTTCGTTTAATCCATTCTTTATAAAATCAGCGCGCGCAGCAGATATCATAGCTAAGGAACCGCAGGCATAAACATTAAATAGACTGAGATCGGCGATATCGTTAAGAACTGACTGATGTACAAATCCAGTTGCACCAGTCCAACTTTCATCATGACCTGAGACTACAGGAACATAATGAATATTGGGGTACTGAATTGCCCATTCCCTTGCGATATCGGAATAAAAACTATTCCCTGTCGGCATTCCCCAATAAATATACATTTCACGTTGATCATTTTTAGAAATTAATGCTTCAACCATAGACTTAACGGGAGCAAAACCTGTACCACCGGCAAGGAATATAATAGGTTCATTATTCTCACGCACAAAGAAGGTTCCCTGAGGCCCTTCAATACGTAAGAGTTGCTGTGGTTTTAATTCGTTAAAAATGATATGACTGAAAAGTCCATTAGCAACTTTCCGTATATGCAGCTCAACATTCCCGCCGGGCGCGTTAGCAATAGAATAACTACGGCGTTGCCCATTAATTATTAAATCAATATATTGCCCAGCCAAATACTCCATATTGGCGCTAGGTGGAAGCCTTAGCGACAAAATGGCAATGTCTTCGCCAAGATACTCAATATTGTCAACTTTGCAGGGGTAAGTCTTTTTCTTTATGTGGCTAAGTTCAGGATAATAATGAACGTCTAATTCAACATTAGACTTTGCTTTAGAACAGCAAGTTAGTATTGAACCCTTAGCAATATCTTCTTCGGATAAGAATGTATTCTCACCTTGCTCAACCTCGCCTGATAGCACAACAGCCTTACAAGCGCCGCAGGTTCCGTCCTTGCAGCTGTACTCAATATTGATATTATTTTCAAGTGCCGCATCCAGAATGGTTTCAGTACCATCAGAAGTAAAAATAACACCGGATGGATGCAATTTAATTTCTAAAGACATATATAAATCCGAATTAAATAAATTTGAATAAGTAAATTAATTCGCCTGACTGATTTTTATCTTTTTAAGAATTAATCTTAGCGAATGATTTTAACAAAATGCATGGAGTAGCGATCTCTTCATCCATGAAAGGCATCGTCGTATAAATAGAATAAAATCCCCACGCTACCGCCCTTGGCTTGCAGCTACCAATGCACTGATTCGAAGGTTTAGGTCTGTGGCCCCGCAGGGGGCTTGAGGGTACGCGCTTTGGCCTTAAATCGGTCTCAGAGCATTCCTAAACAGCAGACACATTTTAAGTTAAACATTCATTTAATTAAGGCATTAAAATTTTGTGCCAATTCTCGTACTAATACCCCGCTATTACAAGAAAAACGTGATTTATGCCACGCTTTAATTGACTAAGATAATACGAGAAAATCCGGAGAATGCCCTTTGCACAATAAATCGTAACCGAATGTATTCACTTGATTTTCTTCATGTCTTCGAGTATTTAAAAATCAAACTTTCAGCTAAACATAAGCCGCTCTATATATAGAGTGCTTATATTTAGCAAGGCACTACATATGCCGTTTAACTAATAACTCAAGCAAATCAATATGCGCAATATCATCATTCAATGCAGGGATATATTCAAACTTCTCGCCGCCTGCATGTAGGAAAATCTCACGATTTTGTTCTTTAATTTCCTCTAGCGTTTCAAGACAATCAGCGGAAAAGCCAGGGCAGATCAGCTGTATATGCTTAACACCTTGAGAAGGTAAGCTTTTTAAGGTTTCATCAGTATAAGGAGTGAGCCAGGGTTCGCGGCCAAATCGTGACTGGTAGGTCATCATGATCTGTTCTGCGGGCAGCGGCACAACCGCCGTAAGCGCGCGGGCTGTATCTTCACAACGCAGCGGATAGTCGTCACCAAGCTGTGCGTAACGTTTAGGGATTCCGTGGAAAGAGAGCACCAGACGGTCAGGTTGACCATGCTGCTCAAAAGACCGTTCTACGCTTTGTTTTAATGCGGCAATGTAAGCAGGATGCTCTGCATAGTCACGAATAAAGCTGATAGAAGGTAAACGACGATAATTTTTTAGAATACGTGCAACGCTATCCCATACGGCAGCGCTGGTCGAACAGGAATATTGAGGATAAAGCGGTAACACAACCAGTTTAGTTACGCCTTGTGCCAACAGTTTTTCTATGGCACCGGATAAATTGGGTGAGCCATAGCTCATTCCAAGCTCTACCGGTGTGTCCGGCATTCGGGCCGCTAGCGCCTGCTGCTGCCGACGACTAAAAACCAATAGCGGCGAGCCTTCGTCCATCCAAACTGATTGATACAGTTTAGCCACTCGCGGAGAGCGGATTGGCAGTATGACACCGCGTAATAAAGGCCACCAAAGCAAAGGGGAAGTATCAACTACTCGGCGATCGCTGAGAAACTCAGCCAGGTAACGCTTAATCGCTGGAGTCGTTGGGGCATCAGGCGTTCCCAGATTGACCATCAGAACGCCAAGTTTGCTTTGCATGAGTCAGTTCCCTTCCTTTACTAATAAGCTGCAATGTATTTAAACCCGCGACACACAGCGCGTTTATTTACTGCCATTATAGCGAGGCGGCCATAAATATAAACTCCCTGCTACTTCACCTCTGCAATACATAAATAAGAAAGGCGACCCAAGGCCGCCTTCTTTGTCTACTCAGTATATTAGCCCAAAATAGTAGCTAATTCAGCGCTTACTTCAGAAACTTTGCGAGTTCCGTCTAATTTAAAGTACTGGGTGTTGCCTGCATCAGCTTCTTTACGATAGTAAGAAACCAGCGGAGCCGTCTGCTGATGGTACTCAACCAAACGTTTGCGAACCGTGGCTTCCTGATCGTCTTTACGAATGGTTAACTCTTCACCGGTAATATCATCTTTATCTTCAACCTTAGGCGGGTTGAATTTGATGTGATAAACACGGCCAGATGGAGCATGGACACGACGACCAACGATGCGATCAACGATCAGTTCGTCTGGCACGTCAAATTCCAGGACGTAGTCAACCTTAATACCGGCTTCTTTCATGGCATCAGCTTGAGGAATGGTACGAGGGAAACCATCAAGCAGGAAGCCGTCGCGGCAATCGTCTTGAGTGATACGCTCTTTTACCAGTGCGATAACCAGCTCATCGGTCACCAGCTTGCCAGCATCCATAATTTCTTTTGCTTTTAAGCCCAATTCTGAACCGGCTTTAACAGCTGCGCGCAACATATCGCCAGTGGAAATTTGCGGAATACCGTACTTCTCCATGATGAATTGCGCTTGAGTTCCTTTACCAGCGCCCGGAGCGCCCAGCAGAATGATACGCATTGCGTAAATCCCCTTGCTATGTAGTTTTTCTATGTGTTTTTACTAGAATGAAATCGAAAATGCAGAAAACGCGTAACCATACCATTTCCACGGGTGATCGCTCAAGGCACCTTGCCGGAGGAAGTAATTGAAGAAATGAGGCTAACTGAATTGATTTGGCAGAGAAAGGCAGTGATTGTGCGGTTAAAATGCCCCTAACCGAGCTTTTGGTCAGGGGCAATCGCATTGCAAATTAGGCTGTCAGTAACTGATTCATACGGCGAATGAACTGGTTTGGATCATCCAAAGTCCCGCGCTCTGCCAACAGAGCCTGATCGAGCAGCAGCTCAACCCACTCCGCAAACAGGCTTTCATCACTGACTTCAGCGGCACGTTTTACCAACGCGTGTTCTGGATTCAACTCGAAAATGTATTTCACTTCAGGCGCTTGCTGACCCGCAGCGGCAAACAATTTTGCCATTTGTGTGCTCATTTCATCGGCACCTGTGGTGACGATGGCTGGCGTGTCGGTCAAACGATGAGTCAAGCGTACGTCTTTAACTCGGTCATTCAGCAGCGTTTTAACGCGCTCAACGAAAGGCTCCAGTGCTTTTTCCGCTTCTTGCTGCTCCGGAGTTTCTGCATCAACCAGTTTATCCAAGGATTCATCGGCCTTACTCACTGACTGGAAGGCTTTGCCATCGAATTCAGTCAGGTAGCTCATCATCCATTCGTCAATACGATCGGATAACAGCAGAACCTCAATGCCTTTCTTACGGAACAGTTCCAGATGCGGGCTGTTCTTCGCAGCGGCATAGCTGTCGGCAGTAATGTAGTAAATCTTCTCCTGACCTTCAGCCATACGGCTAACATAATCTTCCAGCGAAACGGTCTGCGCCGAGCTGTCGGTATGGGTTGAAGCAAAGCGCAACAGTCTAGCAATGGTTTCTTTGTTGCTGCCATCTTCTGCCGGGCCTTCTTTCAGTACCATACCGAACTGTTGCCAGAACTTCTGGTACTGTTCCACATCGTCTTTCGCCAGTTTTTCCAGCATTTGCAGTACGCGTTTGCTCAGAGCGCTACGCAAATTCTGGGTAATACGACTGTCCTGCAAAATCTCACGAGATACGTTCAGCGGCAGATCGTTAGAATCTATCAGGCCGCGAACGAACCGCAGATAGTTCGGCATAAACTGTTCGGCGTCGTCCATGATAAACACGCGCTGCACATAAAGTTTCAAGCCGTGTTTATGATCGCGGTTCCACAGATCCCAAGGCGCCTGCGCTGGGATATACAGCAGACTGGTATATTCCTGCTTACCTTCTACGCGGTTGTGGCTCCAGATTAATGGATCGGTAAAATCATGGGCGATGTGTTTGTAGAACGCTTTATATTCGTCATCGCTAACATCGGCTTTACTCCGCGTCCACAGCGCCTGAGCTTTGTTAATTTTTTCCCAGCTAACGGTGCCGTCTTCTTCGTTTTTACTTTCGATTTCCACCGGCAGAGCGATGTGATCGGAATACTTGCTGATAATTGAGCGCAAACGCCAATCGTCCAGATACTCATCTTCCCCTTCACGCAGGTGCAGGGTGATTTCAGTACCGCGATCTTCTTTGGTGATGTCAGCGATAGTGTAATCGCCCTCGCCTTCTGATTCCCAGAACACACCAGCATCCGCCGGTGCACCTGCGGCACGAGTGCGAACGGTGACTTTATCTGCCACGATAAAAGCAGAGTAGAAGCCAACGCCGAACTGACCAATCAGTTGGCTATCTTTAGCCTGATCGGAACCAATAGATTCCAGGAATGCTTTGGTGCCGGACTTAGCGATAGTACCGAGGTTTTCAATCACCTCGTCGCGGCTCATACCGATACCGTTATCACTCAGTGTCAGAGTGCGTTTTTCTTTATCGCAAGACAAACGGACGCGCAGTTCACCGTCACCTTCATATAATTCAGGGGCAGAAAGCGCACGGAAACGCAGCTTATCGGCCGCATCCGAAGCATTTGAGATCAGCTCGCGCAGGAAAATTTCTTTATTGGAGTAAAGCGAGTGAATCATCAAATGAAGCAGTTGTTTTACTTCAGACTGAAAACCACGGGTTTCTTGACCTTTCATACTCATTAGTTACCTCAATGCAAATTACTGTGCAGGCGGATATAGCCGAATGATGGAGATCAGATGGGGGTTGTAAGGAGGTGTTTCAAGTCTGAAAAGTGATGTTTGAGAGAAAAAAAGCATAAGCAGGGGCGACGGCCAGATTATCTCAAATGATATTATTCATATGATAATCAATAATAAACCGCCGCCTGACCTGAAAAAGGATCAATATTTGATCGGATGTCGCCCAGCCAGAGAGTGAGACAGCGTGGTGCCGTCCACCATTTCCAACTCGCCGCCCACCGGCACGCCATGCGCTATTCGGCTAGCCAATACGCCATACTGGCCGCACATCTGGCCGATATAGTTAGCCGTTGCGTCACCTTCCACCGTTGGGTTAGTGGCCAGAATGACTTCGCTGATACTTTCGCTGGCGAGGCGTTGTTCCAACAGATCCAGACCAATATCCGCAGGGCCGATACCGTCCAACGGCGATAAATGCCCCATCAGGACAAAATAACGCCCGCCAAACTGCCCGGTTTGTTCGATGGCGTGAATATCCGCCGGGCTTTCCACCACGCAAATCTGCCCGTTTTGTTGACGGCGAGGATTAGCGCAAATGGTACAGCTTTCTTGCTCAGTAAAAGTACGGCAATCGACGCAGTGGCCAATTTCCGACATCGCGCGGGTGAGCGCCTGAGCCAGACGCATTCCACCGCTACGATCCCGCTGTAGCAGGTGGAAAGCCATACGCTGCGCCGATTTTGGGCCTACGCCCGGTAAACAGCGCAGCGACTCCATTAATGTTTCAAGGAGTGGGCTGGTTTGCATCAGAACGGCATCTTAAAGCCCGGTGGCAGTTGCATACCACTGGATACGGAGGCCATTTTCTCTTTTTGCGTTTCATCAATGCGGCGTGCGGCGTCGTTCAATGCGGCCGCAATCAAATCTTCCAGCATTTCTTTATCGTCTTCCACCAGCAGGCTTGGATCGATTTCAACGCGGCGGCAGTTATGCGCACCGTTGATAGTCACTTTAACCAAGCCCGCGCCAGCTTCACCGGTAACTTCCAATTTGGCGACTTCTTCCTGCATCTGCTGCATTTTTTCCTGCATCTGCTGGGCTTGTTTCATTAAATTGCCAATACCGCCTTTACCAAACATAGTCTTCTCTCACAGCAAGGGCCGCGTCTGTGCACCATGCACGTACCGCAGCGATTAAATAGGTCGGATACTTTCTTCATCCAGCTCGGCATCAAAGAATCGACGCAGAGTCTGAATGTTCTTATCCGTAAGAATCGACTGACGCGCCTGCGCCAGCTTCTCTTCATAAATTGCCTGTCGCCATTCCAGCGGCGTTAGCTCCGCCGGATTGTCGTCTTCAATCACGCTTAGTTCAACCGGGCTGCCGTACAACCCACTTAACGCTTCCGTCAACACTTTCTGCGCGGACGGCGAATTCAGATGGCGCTGAGACGAACGCAGGTGAAGGCAAATATTACCCGGTTCTATCTGTTGTTTAAATGCATTCAGCGCCAACTGCTGAACCAATTTAGGGATCTGAAGCTGATTTATCTCCGCCGCCCAAGGGTCGCGAAGAATCGCCTCTTCCGCTAATTTTGCCGATAGCTCCGGCGTTTTCTCATGTTCTAGCGCCGAACGTAACGCTTTAGGCGTAGCAACTGGCTCCGGCGGCGTTTCAGGTTCGTTTTGCGCTTTCCAGCGATACGCCTCTTTCTTGCCCGGTTTCGCCTCGGTGGCTTTGGCAGCCTGACGCTGCTGACTACGCTCGGTTACTGAAGCCAATCGCTCCAGAGCCGAGATTGCCGGCCGCGCTTTGTCAGGCGCTGCCGGCTCATTCTTTTTTGGGCTGGATGTCCCATGCTGTCGTAAAAGCTGGGTTCGCGCCTGCAATAGCTGAGCGGTAGATTCCGGCACCGATGCTGGCGGCATTGGCTCTGACCGAGCTGGTGTAGACGTTACCGGCTGCGGCGCGGCGTGACGCTGCGGTATAGCATGAGTCGGCGCACCGATCGGAGAGGGAATCTGTGGAACAACTTCCGGCTCCGCGATAACCGCTTTTGGGTGGAAAGCCAGAGCGCGTAACAGCGTCATTTCAACACCCATACGGCGATCCGGCGCATAAGCTAGCTCTTTACGCCCCACCAGCAATGTCTGGTAATACAGCTGAATATCCGTTGGCGGCAAAGTACGCGCCAGTTCACGTAAACGCGGTTCTATTTCTGCGTAATGATTATCCAGCATGGATGGCAGCAATTGAATCATTGCAATGCGATGTAACAGACTGAGCGTTTCAACCAACAGGTTTTCCCAATCTACACCGCGTGACGCCGCCTGTTCTATCTGCGCCATCACCCGCGCACCATCGGCGCTCACCAGCGCTTCGATGATCGCCAGCGGCTGTTCATCATCCAAGGTTCCCAGCATCTGGCTGACCGTCGCGGTGGTCACCTGCCCCTGGCCCATAGAGACCGCCTGATCGGTCAGGCTCAGAGCATCACGCATACTGCCATCGGCCGCACGCGCCAGTAGTTGTAACGCGCGAGCATCGCTGTCGATTTGCTCAGCCTGAAGCACTTTTTCAAGCTGAGCACGAATTTGTTCCACATCAAGCGCTTTCAGATGAAATTGCAGGCAGCGGGAAAGAATTGTCACCGGTAATTTCTGCGGGTCCGTCGTCGCCAGCAGGAATTTTACGTGTGAAGGCGGCTCTTCCAGCGTTTTCAACAGGGCGTTGAAACTGTGGCGGGAAAGCATGTGCACTTCATCGATTAGATAAACTTTAAAGCGGCCACGCGCTGGCGCATATTGCACGTTATCCAGCAGTTCGCGCGTATCTTCCACTTTGGTGCGCGAAGCGGCATCGATCTCGATCAGATCGACGAAACGCCCCTGCTCAATTTCCAGGCAGTTGGCGCATTTGCCACATGGCGTGGCGGTAATACCGGTTTCGCAGTTCAGCCCTTTTGCCAATAAACGAGCAATAGAGGTCTTACCGACACCGCGAGTACCGGAGAAAAGATAGGCGTGATGAATCCGTCCTAACGAAAGGCCATTAGCCAGCGCTGTCAGAACATGTTCCTGACCAACAACTTCAGCAAAAGTTTGGGGACGCCACTTGCGGGCAAGGACCTGATAGCTCATTAATACTTCATCGCTGAGATTGAGAAGACCATTTATACAGAAAAAACAAAAACACCGTTACCGCTTATATTTCATACTGGATTGTTTTCATTCACCTTTACTACCAAGATATAACCTATCGACACCATCAAAGTTATACCCATATCATCTATCACTATACTGTACCAGTACGTTGATTGTCATTCCTATTACTTTGAACATCATATTTCAGCGATTTAAGCCTGACTGAGCTGCACACCCTTCTCCGCTCGCAGCACACAGTTATTGAAAGCCTGATACAGCGATTTTATTAATCATTAGGCTTACCAATAGATTGAGCCAATAAATGAAAACGGATACGTACCAGCAGTCCGCCCAGATTTCCCCCGGTCAGAAGCTCCGGATGGCTTTGATGGTAGATGGCAATATCTTTGACTAACGCTAACCCCAGACCGGCTCCGGACTGTTCGCCAACGTTATCCAAACGGTGAAATGGGATAAGCGCCTGTTCAGTTTCGTTATCGGCAATACCGGGGCCACTGTCCTCAATTTCCAAAATACAGTGATCAATATGCTGATCCTGATGCAAGCGTGCAGTGACCGTTCCACCGTCTGGCGTGTATTTCAAGGCGTTATCCAACAGGTTATCGCACAGTTCGGCCAGCAGCAGCCCATCCCCTGCAATTCGGTACTCCCCATCACTTTCATAACCCAAATCAATATGCTTGCTACGCGCCTGCGGCAAACGGGCAAAACAAGCGTCCCGCAATAATTGAGAGAGATTAACAGGTTGCAGAGTTCGCTCTACCACTTTAACGCGGGAAAGCTGCAACAGACGGTCAGTTAGCGCCACCGTGTTATCTAGAGTGTGTTTCATCGCCTGTAGGCTTTCACGCCACTGAGCCGGTTCGTTGCTAGCCAGAGCCACCGCAGCCTGCGTTTTCAGCACCGCCAGAGGCGTGCGCAGCTGGTGAGAAGCATCGGCGCTGAATCGTCCCTGCCGCTCAACCATTTCCCGCAGCCGCTGGATATAGCGGTTAAATGCCAGCAGCAACGGCGCCATTTCAGACCAGGGGAGAATTTTAGGCAGTGGCGTTAACTCACCGGGATCGCGCAGTAACATCAGGCTGGAGAGTTTACGTAGCGGCTTAAGAATTCGCTTCAACAGCAGATAAGCCATAGCCAGCGTGAATAACACTAAAGCCCCCTGAGTGAGCACCGCAGAGACCATAATTTGCTGCGCCAGATTATGCCGCGATGCCAGCGTTTCGGCCACGAGCACCATCACCATCCCCATTACGCCCTCTTCGTTAACCGGCTGATACAGCGCAGCCACACGAATCGGCTTTCCGTCATAATGAGCATCATAAAAATGTACCAATGCGGGATAAAGATTCGAGCGCGGCGTATTGGGCGGTAGCGGCGGTAAATCATCGTAACCGGCAATGCTTTTGCCTTCCGGCGTAATGACCTGATAATAAAGCTGATCATTCATGTTACGTTCGAAACTATCCAGGACAATGTAAGGCACATCCACTTCCAAACGGCCGTTTCTCACTACCAGCCGTTCCGCGACGGTTCTGGCCGAGGCTAACAGCGAGCGATCGTAAGCCAGCGTTGCCGCATTCATCGCACTGATATAATGGGTATAAATCGAAAGGCCGCCGAGAATCAGTAAAGGTAGAGCGAAAAACACCAATAATTGATGGAATAACGAACGAGACGTTGTCAGGCCAGCGCCTTTAGCCCTGCCCATGTTCGCATTCCAGACTGTATCCTAACCCGCGCAATGTCATGATCGACACATCGCTCCCCTGCAACTTTTTACGCACTCGATGAACATACAGCTCAATACTTTCCGGGTTAGCTTCCTCCGACAAGGTAAAAACCTGCTCAAATAATTGCTGTTTTGCCACTGGCCGCCCACGGCGATGCATCAGTGTGGTCAATACCGCAAGCTCTCGAGGCGTCAGCGCCAAGGGTTTATCGTCCAGTAAAAAATATCCCTCATCGTGATAAGTCAGAGAACCAAATTGCAGAGCTTGCTGAGTCACGCCCACGCTGCGACGCAATAAAGCGCGAATGCGAGCCTCCAGTTCGTCGAGTTCAAAAGGCTTGGTGAGATAATCATCTGCGCCCAGATTGAGACCTTTTACCCGATCCGCTACCTCGGTGCGCGCCGTCAGCAATAATACTGGCAAAGTTTGTCCACGTTTACGTAACCGGGCCAAGACCTCTAATCCATTCAAGCGCGGCAAGGCCACGTCCAAAACGACTAAAGCGTAGCTTTCGTTTTGCAGCAAATGCTCGGCTTCAATTCCATCATGGGCGATATCCACGGCAAACCCCGCGTGAGTCAAAGCCTTCTGTAACCAATGGGATAATTCGGGATGATCTTCTACCAACAAGAGACGCATATCACATCCTGTACTTTTTCCTGACCGTTGAAAGGTAACTGAAAGGTTATTGTTTTAACAATTCAGCAACCTCGCAATCGCGGGAAGGCTCACAGTTTGTAAGAAAATAACTTAGGAATCGCTATGAAAAATATAATTACCCGTGCTCTCACCGCTTCCGTCCTGATGTTAGCCGCACAACAAGTTTTGGCGATAGATCCACCGAAGCGCACCGAATGTATTGCTCCCGCCAAGCCCGGCGGCGGCTTTGATTTAACCTGTAAATTGATTCAGGTTTCCCTACAGGAAACCAAAGCCATTGACCGCCCGATGCGCGTCACCTACATGCCTGGCGGTGTTGGCGCTGTGGCTTATAACGCCATAGTGGCGCAGCGTCCGGCGGAATTCGGCACCGTCGTGGCATTTTCCGGCGGCTCGCTGCTGAATCTGTCGCAAAACAAATTCGGCCGTTATAACGCGAATGACGTGAAGTGGCTGGCCGCGGTTGGCACCGATTACGGCATGATCGCGGTACGCAGCGACTCTCCATATAAAACGCTGAAAGATCTGATGGATGCGTTCAAGAAAGATCCAAACAGCGTGGTATTTGGTGCCGGAGCATCCATTGGAAGTCAGGATTGGATGAAAACCGCGTTGCTGGCGCGCGAAGTCGGCGTTGATCCTCACAAAATGCGCTACGTCGCTTTTGAAGGCGGCGGCGAGCCGGTAACGGCGCTGCTGGGTAACCATATTCAGGCAGTTTCCGGCGATTTAAGCGAAATGGTGCCTTATTTAAGCGGTGACAAACTGCGCGTGCTGGCGGTGTATTCCGAACAGCGTCTGCCCGGCCAACTGGCTGATATTCCTACGGCAAAAGAGCAAGGCTTCAATCTGGTGTGGCCAATTATTCGCGGTTTCTATTTAGGGCCAAAAGTGACTGAAGAAGAATACCAATGGTGGATTAACACCTTTAACACCTTGACTCAAACCGAAGAGTTTAAAAAGCAGCGCGACTTGCGTGGGCTGTTTGAATTCAATCTAAGCGGCAAAGCATTGGATACTTACGTCAAAAATCAGGTTGAACAATATCGTGAACAAGCCAAAGCCTTTGGTTTAGCTAAGTAATCGGAGGTAGATGATGAGCGACCGCATTTTTGCCGGTATCTGGATTCTGCTGTGCGTCAGCGGCTTGTTTATCGGCTGGGGAATTCAAAGCGAATACAGCTATGAACCACTGGGGCCAAGGCCTTTCCCTATCGCTATTCTGGCGTTAATGACCCTGTGTGCAGTGCTATTACTGCTGCGCAAGCCGGAAACCGTTTCCTGGCCGCACAGTAAAGTATTACAGCGTTTGCTGGTGATGATCATTACGCTGGTGCTGTATGGCTGGGGTTTTGAATGGCTCGGATTTCCACTCGCTACGGCTTTGTTGACCTTCAGCATAGCGCTGTTGTTCCAGGCCAGCCTGATTCAGGCGCTGCTATCGGCGGTGGTTATCGGTATTGCTTTATTTTATGCCTTTGACCACTTACTGGATGTCACCCTACCGCTCGGCGTTTGGCTGAACTAACGAGGCAATAATGGAAACCTGGATGTATTTATCCCAAGGGTTTGAAGTGGCATTAGTGCCACAAAACCTGATGATTGCCCTGATTGGTTGCTTTATCGGCACCATCGTTGGCCTGCTACCCGGTCTTGGGCCAATCAATGGCGTGGCGATTTTACTGCCGCTGGCGTTTGCCTTAAAGCTGCCAGCAGAATCTGCCCTGATTTTACTGGCAACGGTTTATATCGGCTGTGAATACGGCGGACGTATCTCCTCGATATTGCTGAATGTCCCCGGCGATGCGGCGGCGATTATGACCGCGCTCGACGGCTATCCCATGGCGCAGCAAGGGCGCGCAGGCATTGCACTGTCTATCTCAGCGGTAAGTTCCTTCGTCGGTTCAATCATTGCCATTGGTGGCATTATTCTATTTGCACCGTTGCTGGCGCAATGGTCGCTCTCATTCGGTCCGGCAGAGTATTTTGCACTGATGGTGTTCGCCATCGCTTGCCTGGGCAGCATGATGAGCCAGAATCCGATTAAATCACTATTGGCAGCATTAATCGGTTTGGGGCTGGCAACGGTGGGCGTCGATGCCAACACCGGGGTATATCGATTCACCTTTGACAGCGTCCATCTCTCTGACGGCATTCAGTTTATCGTGGTGGTGATTGGTCTGTTCTCGGTCAGCGAAATTTTGCTGATGCTAGAAGGCACCAGTACCGGGCAAAAACTGGTGCGAAAAACCGGCCGTCTGTTATTTAACCGTAAAGAGGCGGCGGAATGCGTGGGGCCAACCCTGCGTTCTTCAGTGATTGGTTTCTTCGTGGGGATCCTGCCCGGAGCCGGTGCTACCATTGCCAGCGCGCTGACTTACATGACGGAGAAAAAAATCAGCGGCAATAGCGAAAGCTTCGGCAAAGGAGATATTCGCGGCGTGGCGGCACCGGAAGCGGCCAACAATGCCTCGGCCTGCGGTTCGTTTATCCCAATGCTGACGCTAGGCGTGCCCGGTTCAGGCACCACGGCGGTGATGATGGGCGCATTGACGCTGTATAACATCACGCCGGGGCCAGCCATGTTTACCGAGCAGCCGGACATCGTCTGGGGATTGATTGCTTCGCTACTGATTGCCAACGTGATGTTGCTGTTGATGAATCTGCCATTGGTCGGTTTTTTCACCCGAATGCTCACCATTCCCCTATGGTTTCTAGTGCCGGCGATCGCCGCCGTTTCTGCAGTCGGGGTCTATGCGGTACACAGCACCACATTTGATCTGGTCTTGATGGTTGGACTGGGCGTCTTTGGCTATCTGCTGCGAAAAATGAACTTCCCGATGTCACCGCTGATTTTAGGCTTTGTTCTGGGAGAAATGCTTGAGCAGAATTTACGGCGCGCGCTTTCCATCAGTAACGGAGATTTCAGTATCTTATGGCAGGGTGCAATCGCCCAAACCTTACTCGGTCTGGCTGTTGCAGTATTGATATTGCCTTTTATATTAAGGCGTTGGCGTAAACGTCGACAGAAATCACCGGCAAATGCCAATGTGTAATCGTCAGATGCAGTATTATTCGCAGCGAGTATTGTTAACAGAAAATATGGTTAGCTGAAAGTGCAGTCAGACTGTGATCATTCAGACAGCAATAGAGAATTAACTGGGCCTCGTGCTATTTCAGTAACGAGGCCTTTTTTTACCGATTGCCAAAAGGCATGGTCAAATTAATGACCGTCGAAAGAGACCAGACTGTAGCAATCAATACCTTGTTCCGTCAGGCGTTTTTCACCGCCCAGCTCTGGAAGATTGATAATAAATGCCGCAGCAACCACTTCACCTTTCAAACGGTGAATCAATTTAGCCGTCGCTTCAATGGTTCCGCCGGTCGCTAACAGATCGTCGATAACCAGAACTTTATCACCTGGTTTAATGCTATCGGTGTGAATTTCCAGCTTATCGGTGCCGTATTCCAGTTCATAGCTTTCGCTAATGGTTTCGCGCGGCAGCTTGCCGGGCTTACGGACTGGAACAAAACCTACGCCCAGAGCCAATGCAACCGGCGCGCCGAACAGGAAGCCACGGGCTTCGGTACCTACAACTTTGGTCACGCCAGCGTCCAGATAGCGTTCTACCAGCAGTTCGATACTGGAAGCGTAAGCCAAAGGATTATCCAACAGGCTGGTAACATCGCGGAACAGTATGCCCGGTTTTGGATAGTCAGGGATGGTTTCAATACTGTCTTTAATATACTGAAGCTGTTGTGCTGTATTAGGTGCGGTAGCGGTCATAATTTGTGCCTGATAAAACTGCTGAACATACTAAAACGCGGCCACCCGATGTCGATCAAACACCGCCGGGACAGAACACATCCACCCCTTTTAACGCCCTAAACAGGGACTATGGGGCAATCCGCGCACGAAAACGCTCAAATCTATTCAAACTGATGGAAAAATGCAACCGGAGCCAGATAATCAGCGCTTTTTTTGTTGCGTTAGGTCAATAACCGGCATCCGCAGCATGAAAATCAATAAAACGATAAGCATAATTGCTAACAGCATTCTTACCCACCAGATTTTAACCAACCACAGGGATATGGAAAAAGTGATAAGCGTCACCAGTACCGCTTTCCACTTGGCTCCCGGTGGCAGCGCCCGATGTTGCTGCCAGTTGCGAATATAGCTGCCAAACCATGAACGATAGAGTAGCCACTGATGAAAACGCGGCGATGAGCGAGCGAAACACCAAGCGGCTAATAGCAAAAATGGTGTGGTGGGTAACAACGGTAATACCACGCCTAAGGTAGCCAAGACCACGGCGGTCCATCCCAGGATGATTAACAACCAACGAGACATAAGCTCCCTTTATTTATTCTCACCATCATTGAAAAAGATACTAACCGGTACTTTATCATTAACCAGATTCACCACCAGTCGATTCATGATTCAATTTACCCAAACCAGTCCTTATTCCTTGTTTCCCGGCGGGTTCAAAGGCAAGCTAGCCCCAAGAATATCAGGAGAGAATTCCATGAGCACAGAAAAATTGTTACAGGTGCTTGAAAGCCAGGTTGAAGCACTGTCGGCTGAAATCGCCCCACAGGCGCACACGCCTACGGCTCAGGCTCGTTTTGATCAGCTTCTTTTCAGTAACCACGGCACGCGTTTGCGGGATTATCTGCTGGAGGTTCGCAAGAATCTGACACAATTGAAGCAAGTCGTCGCCGAACAGCGCTCCGAACAGGTGGCTTTTTTGGCAGAAAAGCTGGTGGCGCAGATTTCAGCTTTACAGCGAGAGCTCGCGACTCAAACCCTACGTAAAAATCAGCCCAAACCACGACAGGTTAGCCAGGATCCGTACCATAAACTGGCAGAGCATCAGGATTATGAAAGACGGATCATCACTATGATTCAAGATCGTGAAAGTCAGTTGGGACAACAAACCCGTCTGGTGGATCAGCAGCGAATCCAGAAGGAACTGGCGGCGCTGGAAGGCCGATTAATGCGTTGTCGTCAGGCTTTGACGCGAATCGAGCGCAGTATCGAGAGAAAAGATAATGGTTTTTGAAGGCGGGTCACATTTGCATAAATGATGATTATTTGGTTTAAATTTATTATCTATAATAATATTCTGATTAGCTAGCATGCATTCAAAGTTGATTCATTACGTATATATTTACGTCTCTGAGGCTGGCCGGCTTCCTCACTATGCCACCGGATTATGCGGGATAATGCAGCTTATCGATTTGTCAGTTCTGCCGGCATTCACATTGACGGCACGGATATAACTGCACCAGATTGTTTTTGGTGTCACGTTGGATTTTCTTCACTCAAACTGAAACCCTAATGTTGGCTCATATGTCAGTTGAACACGCCCCACCAGAATTGCAGCTAGCGGTAGATTTGATTTACCTGCTGGAATGCAACGAAATTGCGCCAGAAACGGCGCTGGCAGCGCTGGAAATTGTTAAGCGTGACTATCAGCAAAAGCTGAGTCATCACCGTCAGGAATAATTCCCTGCCTGACTACGGCTTACAACGCTGCCCCAAAAAGGGCGAAACCTCTCCGGCTTCGCCCTCAGTATTTATGGGTTTTCCAATTAGTTTTTCCGATCCAAAACCCGTTTCAAACTAAGGCTGCGGTTGTTTCCGCTCGTTATCCGGCATCAAATTAATAGGACGGCTGACTTCCTGCACTTCTGCCCCATCTTCTTTATGCAGATAAACCTCAAGCTGATTGAACGCAATATTGATGTCGTTTTCGCGACAAAGCTTATCAATCGCGCGGTTTAACTCATCCACGGTGTAACTACGATCGCGCAGTTCACGTACATACAACCGCAGTTCATGATCGAGTGTACTGGCACCGAAATTGAGGAAAAACACCTGCGGTTCCGGATCGGACATAACTCTCGGATTATCATGAGCGGCTTTCAGAAGAACTTCTTTAACTTTATCTAAATCAGAGCCATAGGCCACGCCAACTTTAATCAGAATACGGGTAATCGTATCCGACAGCGACCAGTTGATTAAGCGCTCGGTGACAAAGGCTTTGTTTGGGATGATCACTTCTTTCCGATCAAAATCGGTGATGGTGGTGGCGCGGATACGAATTTTGCTAACCGTACCGGAGAAAGTGCCGATAGTCACCGTATCACCGATACGCACCGGACGTTCGAACAAGATAATGATACCGGACACAAAGTTAGCGAAGATTTCCTGCAAACCAAATCCCAGACCCACCGTTAGCGCCGCGACCAGAAATTGCAGCTTATCCCACGAAACGCCGAGAGAACTTAAGGCGGTAATAGCCCCGACCGAGGTAATCAGATAAGTGAGCATAGTGGTTATGGCGTAGGACGTGCCCTGACGCAGCTGCAGGCGAGATAATACCAGCACTTCCAGCAATCCTGGCAGGTTGCGGGTCATGACATAAGCCACCACCAGCGCCATAATCCCCACCAGAATATTACCCAGCGTCACCGCCTGCTGCACATTGGCACCGGCAACCGTGCTGTTGTAATGCCACAGAGTGATACTGTCCAGATAGGAGATAACCGTGACTAAATCCGACCATATCCAGTAAAACGCCGTAGCAAAAATCAGGAACAGCACCATCGTGGTCAAACGTAATGACTGCTGGTTAATTTGATCCAACGCCAGCGGCGGCTCCTCTACCGGCTCACTCCCTTCCGCCCCTTCTTTCGCCAAACTCTGGCGACGAGCAATGGCGCGTCGGTAAGCCAAACGGCGGGCGGCAACGCCTAAGCCTCGAATCGCGGTCAGATAAACGATATTCCACAGGAAGAATAGATAGATACTGTCAATCCAACGCCCGGCCAGACGCAGCGTAGTATAGAAATAACCCGCAGCCATCAGGCCAATCAGAATCACCGGCGTCACCGCAATGGCAGTCACTATCACCAATCGCACCGCGTGGCTGTTTTTCTCACGCCAGCTATCACGACAGAATGGGAAAACAAATACCGCTAGCAGCGCTAACGCAATCACCACTACCACCTGACCGATAACATCATCCACCAGCCGTAGAGGACTTTTCTCGCCCAATACCGACCAGAAAATCACCGGCAGCAGCGCTACGCCCAAACGTACCATTTGCCGACGGTAATGCGCGCAGCGCTCAGCGGCAATATTGAAGTGACGTTCGGTAATCCCCCCTGGGGACAACATGCGGTAGGTCAAATCGAATATCAGCCAGAACAAGGCCAATTGCTGGAAGAAGCTCCAGAGGAAATCACTAATCGCCATCTCCGATTGCAGGCACCAATAGCCTACAAGCAGAATCAGCACCACACCCGGCAATACCTTTAATAAAATGAGCAAAATCGCCTTCGGCGTATGCATCTGCGTATCGTGTTTTAGCTGACCAACATCGTTCGCCAGACTATCCAGATGGTTATCTATGATTTTATAGCGCCAGCGAATCACGCCGACCAGCAGCAACCCCGGAATCACAAAAATCAAAGATTTCAGTAATCCCGCCAGAATATCGCTAGGGGAAAATTTGAAATGAAGATTGCTCAACTCACTGTGAATCGCCTCGGGCAAGCTTTTCAACCACGACCAATCCATCGGTTTATTGCTACTCACCCAAAAGATTTGTTGCGTTAAAGTATGTTGCAGTGAGCTGTTGACGCTGAGTAATTGCTGCTGATTTATTTGCAGGTTAATCGCCAATGTCAGTTGGTTACCCAACTGTTTATTCAATTGATCCAACAGCTCACGGCGAATATCGACAATTTGCCCCAGCGCATCTTCCACTTCGCCACTGACTTTTTCTTTACTGTCGCTCATCACCTTTTGAATATAATCATCGCCCTGGAAGAGCTGATCCCGCTGTTGATTAATTTCAAACTGTTCCAAACGCAGGTCAGCAATGCGCGTCCCCATATCGCTAATCAGGCCATCGGTCGGTAAGCTAAGCTGTTGTTGATACAAAATACGAGATAACAGCAGGCTACCTCGCAATACGGTAATTTGTTCTTTTAAATTGCGTTCAGACTGCAATGCACGATCCAGCCAGTTTTTCACACGAATATTTTGCTGAACCAGCGTATTGCCTTCTTTGGTGGCATTGATCAAACGCTGGCTTAAATCGCGATTAATCGCCAGTTCGCGGCTGACCAGCGGATCGTTTTGAATGTCGGTAGAATCATCCGGAACCTGGGCTTCTTTAGCCGTTTTTTCGGAAAGAATCAGCCGCTTACCACTGACAACCTCTTGAAGCGTTTGGATGTTACGTTCCAGTTGGCCAATATGAGCATTGGTATAATCCCGCTGCTTTTGCAGTAAATCCTGCAACGTAGTGTTGGCTTCCAGATTTCTACGTTGTAAGTCCAACTGCGCATTCAACAACACCTGTTCAGTTAACAGCATTTGCTGTTGCGTAGGACGTAAACCATCCTGTCCCGGCGCTAATCCATTGAGTAAATTACGGATTTGCTGTAGCCGCTGGGAAGCGCTATACATGGCGCTTTGTACACGTTCAGGTTGGGTTTGTAGGGAAATCAATTGGCTATTGTAAGTGGAAAGATCTTCCTGAGCCGCCTGTAGGTCATCCAGCGTTTCATTTAGCCGGGATTCCAATTGACGTAAAGAATAGTTCGCTAGTGATTCACGAGTCAGCGAATCGGAGGAGTTGCTTTTCAGCACTTCCAGCGCATCGGTCGCCTGGCGCAGTTTAGCCGGTGCCTGAGCCAATTGCTGCTTAAGCTGGTTGGTTTCCTGCTTAACCCGCTCAATGGCGTCGAGGTATTCCAGCGTTTGCACCAAATCTTGCTGAGCCAGTTTGTCGGCTGGCGTCGGAGTTTTCAGCTTAGCCAGAACATCGAGCTGATTTTGTACTTCACTACGGCTCGGCACGTCGCCATTTAAGTTCGCCGCGTTAGCCGCAGGCAAACACACCAGCGCCAGAATAAGCAGACTAAAAAGCATCCAGACACGAAGCAAGGGTGCGCTGTTGGTATTGCTGTCGGTATTATTGAAAAGCAGAGACGATTGGGTATTGAACCAGCGAATCATGATCTAACTTCATATCAGCGGAGATAATAGAAATCCTACCACGTTCGGCCAACGCCGATCATAAGAAAAATTCTTCATTGCATAAAAAACGGCCTACGGGGCTGAAAACCGCCCTATCAGCCTGAGAATTAGAAGGTTAACACTTTCTCTGCCGCCAGCGTCCACTGCGCCAGTTCGACCAAAGTCCCAATTTCAATGCCTTCAATAAGCGTCAACGCGCTAATTCCGCGCGCATCAGCACAGGTTTTACACAGTTTGATAGGAACCAACTGGGCGCTGAGAATCTCCAGCATCTGCTGAATGTTGTATCCCTCATGTGGCTTTTGTCCGGTCATAGCGGCAGTTACCGCATCGGACATCAGAAATAACCGAAGATCTAAATCGGGCTGCTGATCTTTTAGCGCAATGGATAAGCGTAGTGCGTTAAATAATGACTCATGACCATAGGCAGCACCGTTGGCAATAACGACCAAAGAACTCATATTTACCTCACGTTAATCTTATTTCGCTGAAGCGCCTTCCCCTCGCAGGGTTTGGCACCGTGAAATCATTTCCAGATAGGTATCAATTAATACCGCTGCATCCTGTTGGATATCAAAACATTCTGGGGTAAATAACCAATTTTCCATCAGGCCGGTAATATAGGCGCGCATAATGATCGCCGCACAGCGGGTATTCAAATCGGCAGGTAGCTGTTTTGCTGCGATACAGTCTTGCAAAACGGCTTCAATTCGCTCATAACTTGCCAGATAGAGGACTTTTCTTGCGTCATGGACTGAGGTCATCTCCCCGACAAATTCGCATTTGTGGAACACAATTTCCATCAAAGCACGACGTCGGCAGTCTTCTTTCGTAGCGACCAGAATATAAATCAGGATTTCTCGTAGGATACGCAGTGGATTATCGGGATATTTTGCCTGATACTCTAGTTCGAGTTCATCGATGTCAAATTCCGATAACGACCAGACTTCATTAAACAGATCGACCTTGTTTTTGAAATGCCAATAAATAGCACCACGGGTAACACCCGCAGCGTCAGCAATATCCGCGAGTGAGGTTCCTGAAACACCATGTTCAGAAAATTCTCTCACGGCGGCATCAAGAATTTGTTGCCGGGTCTCAAGGGCCTGCTGTTTGGTTTTTCGTGCCATGGCGTTGTTTTTTCGGGGGGCTGTGATTTACATACATTTGCGAATGTATGTACCATAGCACGCACATATCATTTTCGCAGCAATGGGTTTTAGAGCTTGTGATCCATTGGTTAATTAAAAATCGGACACTTGAGGTTTATCTATGAGCAAAAACAGAGGGGTAATGCCTCTGGCTGCAATTCTGGTACTTTCAGGCAGCTTAGTACTTATAGGATGTAATGATAAAGATGCAGCGCAAGGCGCCCAGGCACAACAAGCCCCTGAAGTTGGTATCGTGACATTGAAAGCTCAACCTCTCAATATTACTACTGAGCTTCCGGGGCGGACGTCTGCTTTCCGTATTGCTGAGGTTCGTCCTCAAGTTAGTGGCATTATTCTTAAACGTAATTATGTTGAAGGCAGTGACGTTACCGCCGGAACATCGCTATATCAAATTGACCCGGCGACCTATCAGGCCGCTTATGACAGCGCCAAAGGCGATTTAGCCAAAGCACAGGCCAGCGCGGAAATTGCGCGTTTGACCGTTAACCGTTACAAACCTCTGTTAGGCACCAACTACATCAGTAAACAAGATTACGATACCGCGACCTCTAACCTGATGCAGGCCAATGCGGCAGTACAAAGCGCAAAAGCTGCGCTGGAAAGCGCACGTATTAATCTGGCTTACACCAAGGTAACTTCGCCAATTTCAGGTCGTACCGGTAAATCTTCGGTAACCGAAGGCGCTCTGGTTAGCAGCGCTCAGGCCACCGCATTAACCACCGTTCAGCAGCTCGATCCAATGTATGTGGACGTGACGCAGTCCAGTGATGAATTCCTGCGCCTGAAGAAAGAACTGGCCAGCGGCGTCATGAAACAGGAAAACGGCAAAGCGAAAGTGCGCCTGTTATTGGAAAACGGCACTGAATATTCTGAAACCGGGACGCTGGAATTCTCCGGCGTAACCGTGGATGAAACCACAGGTTCCATTACGATTCGTGCCATCTTCCCTAACCCGAACGAGTCATTGTTACCGGGAATGTTCGTCCGCGCCCGTCTTGATGAAGGTGTGAGAGCAGATGCGCTGCTGGTTCCTCAGCAGGGTATTACCCGTAACCCGCGTGGTGAAGCCACCGCGATGGTCGTGGGCGAAGGTGACAAAGTAGAACTGCGCACGGTAACTGCGGCTCAGGCAATCGGCGATAAATGGCTGATTACCGACGGCTTGAAACCGGGCGATCGCGTGATTGTAACCGGCTTACAGAAAATCAAACCGGGCGTGCAGGTGAAGGCGCAGGAAGTCTCTGACGCCGCACCGGCAGCAGCACCGGCTGAACAAGCGAAGAAGTCTTAAAAGGAGCCGGTAATTCATGGCTAAGTACTTTATAGATCGCCCCATATTCGCATGGGTTATCGCCATTATCATTATGTTGGCGGGCGCACTTGCGATAATGAAACTGCCCGTAGCGCAATATCCGACCATTGCGCCACCGGCAATTTCGATCTCTGCCAACTATCCAGGCGCCGATGCGACCACGGTTCAGAATACGGTAACTCAGGTTATCGAACAGAACATGAACGGCATCGATGGCTTGCTGTATATGTCTTCCAGCAGCGACTCGTCCGGTAGCGTACAGATCACTCTGACCTTTAACGAAGGTACCGATCCGGATATCGCGCAGGTTCAGGTGCAGAACAAACTGCAACTGGCCATGCCGCTGTTACCGCAAGAAGTACAACAGCAAGGCGTTAGCGTCGAGAAATCCAGCAGCAGCTTCTTAATGGTTGCCGGCTTTATTTCCGAAGATGGCACCATGCAGCAGGAAGATATCGCCGACTACGTAGGTTCGAACATTAAAGATCCTATCAGCCGTACCTCCGGCGTGGGTGACGTTCAGCTGTTCGGTTCCCAATATGCGATGCGTATTTGGATGGATCCACACAAGCTGAACAACTACAAGCTGACGCCGGTTGACGTTATCAATGCGATTAAAGTGCAGAATAATCAGGTGGCAGCAGGCCAGCTTGGTGGTACACCGCCAGTGCCGGGCCAGCAGCTTAACTCGTCTATTATTGCGCAAACCCGTTTGACCTCTGCGGAAGAATTCAGCCAGATCTTGCTGAAAGTGAACACCGACGGCTCTCAGGTTCGCCTGAAAGACGTCGCAATCGTCAAATTGGGAGCGGAAAGCTACAGCGTTATCGCTCGTTTCAACGGTAAACCTGCGGCAGGTATCGGTATCAAACTGGCTACCGGGGCTAACGCCCTGAACACTTCGGCGGCAGTAAAAGCCGAACTGGCCAAGCTGCAACCGTTCTTCCCAGCCGGTCTAAAAGTAGTTTACCCGTACGACACCACGCCATTCGTTAAGATTTCCATCAACGAAGTGGTGAAAACGCTGGTCGAAGCGATCATTCTGGTATTCCTGGTTATGTATCTGTTCCTACAGAACTTCCGGGCTACCCTGATCCCAACCATCGCCGTACCTGTGGTGCTGTTGGGGACGTTCGCCATTCTTTCCGCCTTTGGCTATTCGATAAACACGCTAACGATGTTCGGGATGGTGTTGGCGATAGGGCTATTGGTGGATGACGCCATCGTTGTAGTAGAGAACGTCGAACGTGTGATGCAAGAGGAAGGGCTACCGCCGAAAGAAGCCACCAAGAAATCCATGGAGCAGATCCAGGGCGCATTGGTGGGGATCGCGATGGTGCTTTCTGCGGTATTCATCCCGATGGCCTTCTTCGGTGGTTCTACCGGTGCGATTTACCGTCAGTTCTCTATTACCATCGTTTCTGCCATGGTGCTGTCGGTTCTGGTGGCGTTGATTCTGACACCGGCACTGTGCGCCACTATGTTGAAACCTATTCCTAAAGGTTCACACGGCCCGAAAACCGGTTTCTTCGGTTGGTTTAACCGGATGTTCGAAAAGAGCACCCACCATTACACCGACAGCGTAGCTAATATCCTGCGCAGTACCGGCCGTTATCTGGTGATCTATCTGGCGATTGTTATCGGTATGGGCGTGTTGTTCCTGCGCCTGCCAACATCATTCCTACCGGAAGAAGATCAGGGCGTATTCCTGACCATGGTTCAGCTACCGGCAGGTGCTACGCAAGAGCGTACCCAGAAAGTGCTAGACCACGTGACGGATTACTATCTGGACAAAGAAAAAGACGTAGTTAACTCGGTCTTTACCGTTAACGGCTTCGGTTTCAGCGGACAGGGGCAAAATACCGGTTTGGCGTTCGTCAGCCTGAAAAACTGGGACGAACGTCAGGGCGAGGAGAATAAGGTACCGGCTATCGTTGGCCGCGCATCTCACGCCTTCTCGCAAATCAAAGACGGTTTGGTATTCGCCTTTAACCTACCGGCGATTGTCGAGTTAGGTACTGCGACCGGCTTTGACTTCCAACTGATTGACCAGGGTAACCTGGGGCATGAAAAACTGACTGCGGCACGTAACCAGCTGTTAGGTATGGCGGCTCAGCATTCAGACATGCTGGTAGGCATGCGTCCAAATGGTTTAGAAGATACACCTCAGTTCAAAGTGGAAGTTGATCAGGAAAAAGCACAGGCCCTCGGCGTGGCTATTTCCGACATCAATACCACACTCGGTTCCGCCATGGGGGGGAGCTACGTGAACGACTTTATCGACCGCGGTCGTGTGAAGAAAGTTTACGTACAGGCAGATGCGCCGTTCCGTATGTTACCGAGCGATATCGATAAGTGGTATGTCCGCAACAACGCGGGTGAAATGGTGTCGTTTGCCACCTTCTCTACTGCGAAGTGGGAGTATGGTTCACCGCGTCTGGAACGTTATAACGGTTTGCCATCAATGGAAATTTTGGGTCAGGCTGCACCGGGTAAAAGTACCGGTGAAGCGATGGATCTGATGGAGCAACTGGCGTCTAAATTGCCAAGCGGTATCGGCTATGACTGGACCGGTATGTCCTATCAGGAACGTCTGTCTGGTAACCAGGCTCCGGCGCTGTATGCCATCTCACTGATTGTGGTATTCCTGTGTCTGGCCGCACTATACGAGAGCTGGTCAATTCCGTTCTCCGTTATGCTGGTGGTTCCGCTGGGCGTAGTCGGGGCGTTACTCGCCGCTTCTCTGCGTGGATTAAACAACGACGTTTACTTCCAGGTGGGCCTGTTGACAACCATAGGCTTGTCGGCCAAAAACGCCATCTTGATCGTTGAGTTCGCCAAGGACTTAATGGAGAAAGAAGGTAAAGGGCTGATCGAATCTACGTTGGAAGCGGTTCGTATGCGTCTGCGTCCGATTCTGATGACCTCACTGGCCTTTATCCTCGGGGTAATGCCGCTGGTTATCAGCAGTGGTGCAGGTTCAGGCGCTCAGAACGCGGTAGGTACTGGCGTAATGGGCGGGATGGTAACCGCAACCGTACTGGCGATCTTCTTTGTTCCAGTGTTCTTCGTGGTGGTTCGCCGCCGTTTCAGCAAGAAGAATGAGGATATTGAACATAGTCATTCGGTTGATCATCAGGTTAAGTAATGCTTAACCTGCGATAACACTCTGTAAAAGGCCGCGCAAGCGGCCTTTTTCTTGCCTGGCATTTCACTAAATTTTCATCGCTCCCCTTCTTAAGCGCAGGTCTGACGATCGCCTCATCCATCATCATTTTTCCATTGTTTGCATTTTTGGCTTGAAACCGCTTATTTCTCGGCGCATAATTATTGTTATATTATAACATTACATAGAGGTTATTATGAGAGCCGGTATTCACCCTACCTATCGCACCGTAGTCTTTCACGACACCAGCGCCAACGTTTACTTCACCGTAGGTTCGACCATAGCCACCGAACGCACGATCGAATTCGAAGGCCAAACCTATCCTTACGTCACTTTGGATATCTCTTCCGCTTCCCATCCTTATTACACAGGGAAACAAAAAGAATTCTCCAAAGAAGGTAGCACCGCGCGCTTCCAGCAGCGTTTTGGCCATTTTTTCAAAAAAAATAACTGATCTGGGAATGCATCATGCAAGTGCTTAGTTCATTACGTTCAGCAAAAAACCGTCATCCAGACTGCAAGATTGTCCGTCGCCACGGACGAGTCTTTGTTATTTGTAAAAGCAATCCGCGCTTCAAAGCGGTTCAGGGAGGAACTAAAAAGAAACGTTAAGTCCGATTTACCAACTTGTATTTTGCTTGTTGCCTGTAGATAAAAAGCCTCGTTGCTGCCCAACGGGGCTTTTTCTTTACCGTAAAACTCACTATGCCGTGCTTTTAGAAGTGTTGTCGCCCCCCTGCCCGTTGCAGACAGGGGAAAATAGTTATTTCATACTGGCGACGATAGTATCGACATTATGTTTGAACGCTTCCGCATAGGTAGCTGCCGGGCCAGTTTTCTGAGATAGCGCTTCAGGAAACAATTCGCCTCCGGCCTCCGCCCCGCTGGCTGCAGCAATCTGCTTCACTAAACGCGGATCGGTTTGATTCTCAATAAAATAGGTTTTTACCTTTTCCTGTTTGATTTGCTTAATCAAATTGGCCACGTCGCTGGCGCTGGCCTCGGCTTCAGTGGAAAAACCAACGGGTGCCAAAAAGGTGACGCCATATTCCTGTCCAAAATAACCAAAAGCATCATGGCTGGTCAGTACTTTGCGTTTTTCAACGGGAATACTGGCAAACTGGGCTTTAGCATAGGCATCCAGTTTTTCCAATTTCTGGATATATTCTGCACCATGTTTACGGTAATAATCCGCGTCCTCAGGATCGGCAACGATTAAAGCATTCATCACATGCGTGGCATATTGAATACCATTTTGCATACTGTTCCAGGCGTGAGGGTCGGTCACTTTTTTCCCCTCCTCCTCCATTTTCCGTGAATGAATACCCTCTGAAAGCGTCACCACCGGCCCTTTATAGCCAGAGGCCGCAATAAGACGATTCAACCAACCTTCCAGACCCAGCCCGCTGACAAATACCACGTCAGCCTGAGAAATCTGTTTGCTATCTTTAGGCGAGGGGGAAAAACTGTGCGGATCGCCGTCCGGCCCCACTAGCGTGGTGACTTTCACATGCTCACCACCGATTTGCTGCACAATATCTCCTAGAATAGAAAAACTGGCGACGGCTTCGATAGTTTTGGCCATAGCCAGCGGGCTGGACAGCAGGGCAGCGACCGCCAACGCGATAGGTAAACGCTTCATTTAATTCTCCTTTAAAGCACACACTTCTAATCCCGCGCCACGGCCCAAATGCCGCCGCGCGAGCCAAACAAAATCGAAATAAAGAAAATAATACTGGCGCTAAGCACAATAGCCGGCCCGGCGGGCAGTGAAGCGTAGTAAGACCAAATCAAGCCTACAACGCTGGAAATCATGCCGATCAGCACCGAAAAAGCTAAAGTATGAGGTAAATCCTTGGCCCAAAAACGCGCACTGGCCGCAGGTAACATCATCAACCCTACCGACATCAAGGTGCCTAAAATCTGGAAACCGGCGACCAGATTGACCACGACCAAAGCAAGAAAAATGCCATGCACCACCATCAGCCAACGCCCCATACTGACGCGCAGAAAGACAGGGTCGAATGATTCAATCACCAGGGCTCGATAAATCAACGCCAGTACTAACAGCGAAAGGGTCGCGATAGCGCCCACCATGGTCATCGCGGCGGAATCAATAGCCAGAATCGAACCGAATAACACATGCAATAAATCCATGCTGGAGCCGCGTAATGAAACCAAAGTGACGCCAAGTGCTAGAGAACCCAAATAAAAACCGGCGAAACTGGCGTCCTCTTTTAACGGTGTTTTACGGCTGACTAGCCCTGATAGCATGGCCACCGCCAGTCCAGCGATAAATCCACCGATGCCCATCGCAACCAGCGATACGCCAGAAATCAGGTAGCCAATAGCCGCACCGGGTAATACCGCGTGGGAAAGCGCATCCCCCACCAGACTCATTCGTCGTAGCAATAGAAAAACGCCAAGCGGCGCGGCGCTCAAAGACAAAGCCAGACAAGCCACCAACGCTCGTCGCATAAAACCGAAATCGACAAAAGGGTCGGCTAATAGATGAAACAAATTCATGGCTGGGCTTCCACAGACAGATTATTTTGATTGGAAAGGTTTCGGCCTGCTTCAGCGCACTCGGCAAACAAGCGTTTAGATTCATCCCAGCGACAATATTCAGCGGTGAGCTGTAATACTCGTGGAAAATGCTGCGCTACCATCGACATATCATGCAAAACGGCAATAATGGTTCGCCCTTCCTGATGGAGCTGCTGGATAACGTTTAATAGCAAGCAGAGAGTCTGATTATCAATGCCGGTAAAAGGCTCATCGAGCAGTAATAAAGGAGCCTGCTGTACCAACAACCGGGCGAAAAGTACCCGCTGCAACTGCCCGCCGGATAACACCCCAACCGGACATCTGGCCATATCCAGCATGCCGACGGTGTCCAAAGCCTGCTTGATGCGTTGTAACGATTGTCGATTCAGGCCACCAAACATCCCACTTTGTGGCCAGCATCCCATTGCTACTACATCGAACACGATAATAGGGAATTGGCGATCCAATTCGGC
This sequence comes from Yersinia sp. IP36721, assembly GCF_003634395.1. Classification (NCBI taxonomy): domain Bacteria; kingdom Pseudomonadati; phylum Pseudomonadota; class Gammaproteobacteria; order Enterobacterales; family Yersiniaceae; genus Yersinia; species Yersinia sp. IP36721. The sequence goes on along the minus strand of NZ_QCZL01000010.1, from coordinate 57,038 downwards.
TTGCTGCGGTAAATAAGCCATTCTGGGAATCTTCTTGTCGCCAAAGACTATTTTGCCGCCTAACGCTGGCTGTAATCCGGCCAATGTCTTAAGTAAGGTGGATTTGCCGGCACCATTTGCGCCAATCACTGCGGTGAGCGAGCCGCGGGCAAAAGAGCCGGTAAGAGGAGCGGTGACCGGCTGCTGCCCATAACCAACCTGTAGCTGTTGCAAAGTGATCATGGCAGTGCATTCGCCCAATAAATGGCTGACCACAATAAGATCAGCACGGTTATCATGCCGAACGCGCGCAGCCATGAAGAAATTGAAAATAGCGTTCGATTCGGTACAGAAAGCGACGCTTTATGGTGATGGGATTGGCACATAGGAAGATATCAGTGAGTTATTATTGATACATTATAACATCACATCAAGTTGTCAGATTCAATACTCAAGATGATATTGATGCATAATTTAGGTAACAAAGAGTGAGATAACGCGGAGAAAGGAGAATCAGGGAGAAGAGTCTAGAGTGGGAGGCCTATGGCAATAGCAGGCAAAAAATTATGGTTTAAACTGTAAATGGCATCTAATTTAATTTAAAATAATTCGTAACAGTAAATTAAATTATCTTTACCAAATGACACCGGGTTAGCCAGCTATACTGTTTCGTATTCGGAAGGGTAATGATAGCAATATCGAATGATCTTTAGTTGCCCATGTGTAAGGCTGCGTCCCTCCATCATGGGCTTCCCTTCACATTAACCGCTCAACAGATGAATTTAGTCTTAAATTTTTCTTGTACTCACAGTGCAATAATCGGGAAATATTAGGAAGCCATGACTCTCACTCGTCAAGATTAAACAATATTAAGTCTATTCTGACGTATTACACTACATTGCTAAGCTGTTTATTTGATTAATAATATTACTTATTCGAATTATTCAAAAACCACTTAAATCTCATGGACAACAGGCTGTATCAGCAGGTTCACTCCCTGCCCTTGAGTTTTGATACATTAAATAAATTAATTAGCCCATAAGCGAACAATTAATGAACAAGGAAATCCGAGGAGACTTCTCCCGCTGCCTCAGCTCTGTTTCACAACTGAGTGAGGTAATAAAAGATAATATCAGCACGATTGAAGAAAACCTGACGTCTGGGCTAATGTATTATTCCGAAGATGCACGCTACGCTGCAGGCTCATTAGAAATTCTTGAGATTAAAAACATTCAGCTTAACGATTATTCAATGACTTACCGTTATCAATGGTATATTTTTAACGCCTGTCTTGATATCAACACCCAAGATTACATTACTAACGCTGTAACATTTATTGTACATCCTGAAAAAATAATCTTTGATATAATAGATTACGACAAACCCTCTACCGCTGATGAATTGTAAGATTAAGTAATAAAGATAGAGCAGTGACTGAAAAAATGATTTATATTTGTATACGACAGACTTATTTACTTTCTGGCTGTTTACCTGTTCGTATAATGATTATCAGTCTACTCACTATGTGTTATCGCACCGATTAAGCGTTAACGGAGGGGATGATATGGATGAGTACTCACCTAAGCGACATGATATTGCTCAGTTGAAATTCTTATGTGAGAATTTGTATGATGAAGGTATTGCCACATTAGGCGATAGTCACCACGGCTGGGTAAACGATCCGACTTCTGCGATAAATTTACAGTTAAATGATTTGATCGAGCATATAGCTTCATTTGTGATGAGTTTTAAAATAAAATACGCGGAAGAAGCGGACCTCTCCGAGTTAGTGGAGGAATATCTAGACGACACTTATACACTGTTTAGTAGTTACGGAATTAATGACCCGGAATTGCGTCGCTGGCAGAAAACAAAAGACCGATTATTCAGACTATTCTCAGGGGAATACGTCTGTACCCTGATGAAAAATTAAGGGATAGTGCCCTATAATTTCTTTATTCATATTTTATTCATATATTGAGAAGAATTTCCATTATGACCAAAACTGACTATCTGATGCGTTTAAGAAAATGCACAACAATTGACACTTTAGAACGTGTTATTGAAAAAAATACGTATGAACTATCTGATGACGAACTGGAATTATTCTACTCCGCCGCAGATCATCGCCTGGCTGAGCTAACTATGAATAAACTGTATGATAAGATTCCTATGGGTGTTTGGAAGTATGTAAGGTAAATCGCTTAGCGCTGGTTAAGACGAACAACGTTGAGCCGATAACCCTATCGGCTTCAATGGGGTAATGATTTAACGGTTATCATAAACTATGTAAAAACTCTTTTCTGTCTGTACGGTTATTTACGTAACCCGGTACAACACCCCTTTACGCCAATATTTTAATCTAATTTTGTCAAATCCAGTTAAAAATAGCCTTTTATCCAAAACAATAATGGTTAGCTTCAAGGTTTAGGTATTATGGTTAGTGGCTAAAAATTCAATTCTTATAAGAAACACCCCAACGCTTTTTCCCCGTAGTTTTTTAAAAATATCCATTCTTGCCATTGATAAACTATGGGGATGACAAAGAGAGATATCTAAATACAAAATGTATTGAGCATATTGTGCCTTTGTCTCGGTTAAACGATACAGGCTAAAAGGATAACTACGGGGAGAGAGCAAACGTTGGTGAAATCGCTGCAACAGCCTAAAGAAAGCGATTAAATCATCTGGGTAGTGAGGTAGGAGTAGTCAGGTATAAGTCGTTGGGTGTAAATGGCGATATATGAGAAACAGGAGAGATTTAGGCTAGGCCAGAATTGGTGGAGACCCTGCCAGCTACATCCCGGCACACACCTCGCCTGCTGCGGCTGCTTCCTTCCGGACCTGACCGAGTTCACAAGTTAGTGTTGCGGGAGAACCAACAGAGCCTCCATTGACAGCTCCTGATACTCCGAAGCGGTGGGCATTATTGACCATACCCCGCTAAATAGCAAGACAACCCGCATCAACTGGTGGTTTCTTGCCCAACAAATGGCTAGTGGCCGTCAGAAATATGTTTCTCGCAGCTCCGGGGATATTGCATGATAATAATTCCAGGCACTCGCATTCATTTAAAAAGAGCTCCGCAGAGTATGGAACAGGAAGAAGATAGTTTCCGTCAGCGCGTATTTCATGTGGTATCCGCCATTCCTTATGGTCAGGTGACCACCTATGGCACCATCGCGCGTCTGTGCGGCTCGCCACGGGCAGCCAGACAGGTCGGTGGAGTACTGAAACGCCTGCCGGAAGGCACTAGCCTACCCTGGCATCGTGTCGTCAATCGCCACGGTGAAATCTCACTAAGCGGCGAAGATTATTTGCGTCAGCAAAAAGCCTTACTAGCGGAAGGTGTCACTTTTGAAGTTCAAGGATATATCGACCTTAAACGATTTGCCTGGCGTTGGTAATAGCGGAAAATTAAAACAGAAAGATAAAAGCAGTATGGGAAAATACGCCTTGGCATCTATTCCATCCTGCTTTTATGTCATTCTCAAAGGTGATTAAGGTGTAGTCTGAATTGGCGCGGAGGTTACCGGTACTAATACCAGATCCGCATTTGTCCCCTGACCACGGTTAATCACTTCCTGAATGGTATCAGTGATAAATAATAACTGGCCATTCTGAGTTATCGCCGCGCTAAGGATAATCCGAGCGTTAGGCGTAATTTCCGCAGGATTAAACGGCAGCACGAAAGTAAAAGGTGCCTGCTTGCCGTCGGTTCGCACTGCACGCTGAGCAATCACTTTGGAAGGAGCATCGGCCAAAGAAGCATCAGACAAGGTTACCGTAATGACTGCGTCAGGTGGCAATGCCACACGTTCGCGAATATTTACGGTACCTCTGACTGATGGCTGCGCGATAGCGGCCGAGGTCGCTGCGGCGCTTGCTGCCGTCTGGGTAGGAACTTCTGCGCCGTGATTCGCGCAACCCGCCAAGGTTACCGTTAATGCTGCGCCGCCAACTATCTGCCATAGTTTCATAGGGTCGTCTCCTTCTTATTATCCCAATGCCGGTGACTCATCGAAAATCCGGCGCTTAATAAGTGGCTTCAACCACCTAGACAGGTAATTATAGCATAAAACGCTACCTGGCGTTTCTGACATCCAGCCTAATCATTCAGTTAGCAATTAGTTTCTCTACAAACAATAGTTTGTATAGTGAATTAATAGCAATACATTGACTAGCTACCTAATAATTCAGCACACTATGCTGAAAGAAAACACAGAGGGCCACACCATGGGTCAGGCACTGCAAAAGCTCCTCAACTTGATTAATCTGGAAAAGATCGAAGAGGGTCTTTATCGTGGCCAAAGTGAAGACTTAGGGCTGCGTCAGGTATTTGGCGGACAGGTTGTCGGCCAGGCAATTTATGCTGCGAAACAGACCGCACCAGCCGATCGTTACATTCACTCTTTCCATAGCTATTTTCTTCGCCCCGGCGACAGCAGCAAACCTATCGTTTACGATGTGGAAAACCTGCGAGATGGCACCAGCTTTAGCGCACGCCGCGTCAGCGCTATTCAAAATGGCAAACCGATCTTCTTTATGACCGCGTCATTCCAAACGCCTGAAGAGGGATTTGAGCATCAGAATGACATGCCGGATGTGCCACCGCCGGAAGGTTTGGTATCGGAAGCCGAAATCGCCAAAAATCTGGCGCACCTGATTCCAGAAAAACTGCGGGATAAGTTTATTGGCCACCAGCCGATTGAAATGCGACCGGTTAAATTCCATAACCCGTTGAAAGGTCATAAAGAAGAACCGCTGCGTCACGTATGGTTCCGCGCTAACGGCCAGATGCCGGACGATTTGGATATCCACCAATATTTGCTGGGCTACGCGTCTGATTTTAACTTCTTGCCGACGGCTCTTCAGCCTCATGGCATCGGTTTTCTCGAGCCGGGAGTACAGATTGCTACCATCGATCATTCTATGTGGTTCCACCGCCCATTCCGCCTGGATGAATGGCTGTTGTATACGGTAGAAAGTACTTCAGCATCCGGCGCTCGTGGCTTTGTTCGTGGTCAGATTTACAATCGCCAGGGTGTGCTCGTCGCCTCTACGGTGCAAGAAGGGGTTATTCGTTTACGCGGCTGATGGGTACTTGTGCCGCTGATTCATTCGGTTTTACTTCTTTCTAATCTCTTTAATCAACAAAGGGGCGAAATCAATATCGCCCCTTCGCTAAATATTACTTATTTCGAACTCAAATTCTTACTGGTTATAAGCATTTTCACCGTGGCTGTTAACATCCAAACCTTCGCGTTCCTGCTCTTCTGGCACTCTCAGGCCAACGATAACATCGGCAATTTTGAAAGCGATAAAGGCAACAACGCCAGACCAGACAACACACACGCCAATACTGAAGAGCTGTACGCCGACCTGATGCCCCATGGTGACACCAGCCGCATAACCGGTGCCTCCCAGTGAAGATGCGGTAAACACGCCGGTAAGTATGCAACCTACGATACCGCAGACGCCGTGTACGCCAAATACATCACAAGTATCATCAACACGTAGCCATTTCTTCAGTAATACAACGCCCCACAACCCAGCAACGCCACCGACTAAACCAATAATCAGCGCGCCACCAACGCCCACGGTGCCCGCAGCCGGCGTAATAGCAACCAGACCCGCGATACAGCCGGAACAAGCGCCGAGCAACGATGGTTTCCCACGTAAAATCCACTCGGCAAATACCCAGGATAAAATAGCGCCAGCTGTTGCCACCACGGTATTAATAAAGGCCAATGCGGCAATTTCATTCGCTGAACTGGCAGAACCTGCGTTAAAGCCAAACCAGCCGATATACAGAATAGCGGTACCGGTAAAGACCATAGGCAAGTTGTGAGGTTTAAAGGCTTCTTTCCCAAAGCCTGCTCGTTTACCCAGCATATAGGCACCGACCAAACCGGCTACCGCGGCGTTAATATGCACCACGGTGCCACCGGCAAAGTCCAGCGCGCCATCCTGTGCCAGAAAACCGCCGCCCCACACCATATGCGCCATAGGTAAATAAGAGAAAGTCAGCCAGATCAGAGTGAAAATGAGCACCGCAGAGAAGCGGATACGTTCAGCAAAGGCACCGACAATCAACGCCACGGTAATACAGGCGAATGAAGCCTGAAACGCAACGTGAATCAATTGATAGAAAGTGCCGCTCAGGTTGGTCAAGCCAATGCCTTTCAGCATTGCCATTTCGAAACCACCGAAGAATGCGTTACCTGTGCCGAAAGCCAGACTGTAGCCGTAGATAATCCACAGTACGCAGACCAGAGCGAAAGTGACCATCACCTGTGTCATTAGTGACAGCACGTTTTTCGAACGAATCAAGCCACCGTAAAACAAAGCGATGCCTGGGATAGTCATGAACAACACCAACGCAGTGCAGATCATCATAAAGGCGTTATCGGCTTTATCAGCGACCGCAGGCGCGGCGGCCATAGCCATCGAAGGCAACATGGCTGCTGCGCTCAGGCCCCACACGGATAAACGTTTTTTCATTATCAACCCATCCCTAATCACTAAATTTGAGCCTAGAATCAGAGCGCTGCTTCGTCTGTTTCACCGGTACGAATGCGAATAACCCGTTGCAATTCGGCAACGAAAATTTTGCCATCACCGATCTTGCCGGTGTAGGCCGCTTTGCTGATGACATCAATGACTTCATCCAATTGATCATCGGCAATAGCAATGTCTATTTTGACTTTGGGCAGGAAATTAACGCTATATTCAGCCCCACGATAAAGTTCAGCATGTCCTTTCTGGCGACCAAATCCTTTCACTTCGGTTACGGTCAGCCCCTGAATACCTATGGAGGATAAGGCTTCGCGCACATCCTCAAGTTTGAATGGTTTTATTACCACGGTAACCAGCTTCATATTTGCCCCTTCTCGAATTAAGTCCGAATAACGTCTGCCGCATCAGGGATAAAGCAAAGGATGTGCCATAAATAAACTAGCGAAGAATTTATTGATAAAAAGAGGCTTGAGGATGGATTATCGACTTCAGTATAGGTGTGAATCTCACCGCAGCAGCGAGCAGTACGTTTTTTGTGCACCAAAATAGTGCCACACGCGTCACAAAAGTGCATTTCCACGAACAAGGCGGCGCAAGACGCCAGATTTTAGTGCGGGGAAGAAAATAAGCGGGCATGAATTGAATTTCAGGGGGAAAGCTCCCCCTGACAATCTGAGCTAGCTAATAGCGGCTTCTTCCGGTTCGACGGTCTCCAGTTCTTCGCTAACTAACTGCAATTGATACATTTGATAATAGCGGCCCTGTTGCGCAAGGAGTTCCTGATGCTTGCCTTGCTCCACCGCTTGTCCACGATGCAGAACTAAAATACTGTCGGCATCCACAATGGTCGACAAACGATGAGCAATCACCACCAGCGTGGTATTTTTTCGGATTAAGTGCAAAGCTTTCTGAATAGCCTGTTCCGTGCCGGAGTCAATATTGGCCGTTGCCTCGTCCAGAATCAGAATTTGCGGCGTTTGTACCAATACACGAGCCATAGCCAGTAGCTGTTTTTGTCCAACCGACAGCGTATTGCCCTGCTCCCCCAAACGAGTGTGTAATCCTTCCGGCAAGGCGCGGACCAAAGGTGCCAGTTGAACGGTTTCCAGCGTCTGCCAAACCTGTTCCTCACTGATATCACGCCCCAGTGTAATATTGGCAAAGAAAGAATCAGCCAGCACCACCGGATCTTGCTGCACCATGGAGACACCCTGTCGCAGCACTTGATGAGAGAGTGTGTCAAGCGGGCGCCCATCCAGCAGAATCTCTCCCTGCTGTACCGGGTAATAGCCCATCAGCAAGTTGGCTAGCGTACTTTTCCCACTGCCGGTATGCCCGACCAATGCGACAAAGCCTCGCGACGGCACATCCAGATTGATGTGGTTTAGCACTGTTTTATCCGAACGATAAGAGAAGGAAACGTCTCGCATCCGGATATGACCGCTGGCCAGTGGATTATTATCCTGACCGTAACCTTGCTGAGCGCGATCCATCAGTTCGAATATACGTTCCCCAGCCACCACCGCCTGCTGCATGATTGATTGCTGAGAAGTTAGCTCGATTAAAGGTTCATTCAGGCGACCAAGGTAGTTAATAAACGCGTACAGTACCCCCACACCCACCGAGCCTTCTGGGCTCAACCCAAACAGTAACAACAGCCCGCAAAGTACCAATGCCGAAAACAAGCTGAGTAATGGCCGTAGCAGGAAGCCTTCTAGACGCAGAGTTTGCATTCGCGCCCTATAGTGCGCCCGATTAACGGCAGACATTCGCTCGCCAAAACGAACCTGCTGGCGGAATTGCTGAATGACCCCCATGCCGTTGATAACTTCGTTAAAACCATCGTTAATATCTGCCAGATAGGCGCGTACTCGCCGTACCACCGGCGTGCTGTAGCGTTGATAAAGCGCCATGACCACCAAAACCGCCGGAAAAATACAGATGGCAATCCACGCCATACGCCAATCGAGGCTAAACATCGCCACCAGCATCGCGCCAATTAACGCCGCACTTTTCAGCACGGTAGAAACCACCATCACATATAAATCTTTAATGACTTCGGTATCGTTAGTAACGCGAGAAATTAATTGACCGACCGGCTGAGTATCAAATGCGCTAAGCGGCTGGCGTAGTGCGGCATCCATCACTTCAATACGCAACTGTTGCACCACACCCACGGCAGCCCGGTTAAACAGAATCGTCTGAAAATAATGCAGCGCCGCCGCCAAGAGTTGCAGCAGCAAATAGGCCAGCGCCAAGCCACTCACTACAGCCAAGGGCAAATTGCCTTTTGCGACCATATTATCGATGAAATAGCTGATCAGCAGTGGGCCACTTACCTCCGCCGCTGCCGCAATCCACAGCATGACTATCGCGATAGACAAGGGTCTTTTGTAGGCTGAACCATAAGCCAGCAGACGTTTTAACGTCGGCCAAAGTTGTCGAGCTTTACTCATCGGATACGACCTCCAGCCCTTCATCGCTATCTAAAGCTGCTTCAATTTGCTGATAACGATACATTTCCCGATACCATCCCGACTGATTCAGTAACTGCTCATGATCGCCACGCTGCACCACGCCCCCCTGTTGCATGACCAGAATTTCATTTGCCTCAGTCAATGCAGAGAGACGATGAGCGCTAATAATAACGGTGCGATGTGCTCCCCACTGACGCAGGTTCTTCAGGATTTGATGCTCCGTCTGCCCATCAACCGCCGACAGAGCATCGTCCAGAATCAATATTTCGCTATTAAGCAACAGGGCGCGAGCAATAGAAATACGCTGCTTTTGTCCACCGGAAAGCATCACGCCCCGCTCTCCCACTTCGGTTTCGTATCCCTGTGGTAACCGCAGAATATCTTCGTGAACGCTGGCTAAACGAGCCGCTTGTTCAATTTCCTGCTGCGTGGCCTCAGGCTTACCCAATGCAATATTGCCTGCAACGGTATCCGAGAATAAAAATGGCGTTTGGCTGACCACCGACAGGCGGCTACGCCAATCGTCCAAACGAATAGCCGTCAGAGGTTGCCCCTGATAGCAAATGTCACCTTCGTCTATATCAAACTGTCGTTGAATCAAGGCCAGCAAGGTACTTTTCCCCGAACCGGTTGGGCCGCATAGCCCCAGCATCTCTCCTGGCTCCAGCTTCAGCTTGACGTCTTGTAAAGCGGGCTTATCACTTCCGGGATAATCAAAGCGGCGAATATCAATCGTCAAAGTACTGCGTTCCGCCTGTAATGGCGTTTGTCCATCGACAACAACCGGAGCCTCTTCCAACAAACTACGGATACGGCCGTAAGCGGCACTGCCACGCTCAACGATATTAAACATCCACGCCAGCGCCAGCATTGGCCAAATCATCAACCCTAAATACATAATAAAACTGGTTAATTGCCCTAACGTAATGCTGCCATTCACAACCATCCAGCTACCGCCACCGATGGCCAGTAAATTGGCTACGCCGATAGCGATATAAATCGTAGGATCAAAACAGGCATCAACCTTGGCTACGTGCATATTTTTCGCACCGGCCTCGGTTGCTACACGGGAAAACTGCTCAGACTGATGATTTTCAAGGCCAAATGCCTTAATCATGCGAATGCTGGTCAGGCTCTCTTGCGCCTGATTATTTAACGCCGAGAAAGCCCCTTGCGCAGATTTAAAACGTTGGTGCAATAAATCACCGAAATAATTGATTACAATCGCCATTATCGGCATCGGTAACAACGACAGCAGCGTCAGCTGCCAGCTGATTTGTGTGCTCATCACAATCAGCACCGCACAGCCCATCACCAATGAGTCCACCAGCGTCAATACCCCTTCACCGGCGGCGAAAACCACTCGATCGACATCATTGGTGGCGCGAGCCATCAGATCGCCTGTGCGGTGACGCAAGTAAAAACCAGGATTCTGCCGGCTAAGCTGACGGTAGAAATTAGAGCGTAATTCCACCGCTAATTGATAGGATGCGCCGAAGAGTAATACGCGCCAGACGTAGCGTAGCAGATACACTATTATCGCGGTCACTACCATTACGCCAATCCATGTCCACAACATATTGGCGGACATGGTTTTTTCCGTCATACCATCCACGATGACCCCAACCAGTTTGGGTGGCAACAGCTGTAAAATGGCGATAATGATCAGCAGTACTACCGCACCCAAATAGCGACGCCATTCGCGACGAAAGTACCAGCCTAGTTGAGCAAACAATCTCACGCAGTTTTATTCCATGATATGAAGGGAAATAGTATGGAGGCGAATCGAATAATGTCAGACTCTCTCGCCACGGCTCATGCGGCATAGAATAACATCGATAAAGTTGTTATTTAGTGAATTATTCACTCAGGAACCGGTAGTACCGTTGTGTACTTAATTTTCTCCATTGCGAAGCTGGAAGTTACATCTATCAACCCCGGAACACCATTCACCATACGCTTATAGAAACTATCGTAGCTTTTCATATCCGCAACTTCGACCTGCATCAGATAGTCATATTCTCCGGCCATACGGTAGAAAGCCAGTACCTCCGGCATCTGCTTAGTGAATTGCACAAACTCCTGATACCAGCCGCTATTATGCTGTTGGGTTTTTATCAGTACGAAAGCCGTTAATCCCAGCCCCAGTTTTTCGCTATCCAAGAGCGCCACCCGGCCACGGATATAACCTTCATCCTCCAGACGCTTTAGCCTTTTCCAGCAAGGCGTTGACGTCAGATTGACTGCCTCTGCCAAAACCTGAAGAGAGAGCGTGCAATCCTCCTGCAACATACGCAGTAGTTTTCGGTCTGTTTTATCTAACATATCGCCACTCCAGAGAATAAATTTCTCTCATTAGGAGATAAAGAAGTAAAAATGGCAACAATTTTTTCCCAAAATACCGTTAACCTAGTCATAATTTGATACCCCCGACATCGCAGGCCACTACATGACCAATACTTGGGTAAAAAACGCCATCAGTGAAATAGAGGCGGATTTTCAACGCTCAGCTGATACACACTTAATTCGCTTAAATTTGCCTGAGTTTCCTGGCATTTACCTGTATCTGAAAGACGAAAGCACCCATCCAACCGGAAGTCTGAAACACCGGCTGGCGCGCTCTCTGTTTCTTTACGGCCTGTGTAACGGCTGGATAAAGGAAGGGACAACTATTATTGAGGCCTCTTCCGGCAGCACTGCGGTTTCTGAAGCTTACTTTGCCCGCCTGATTGGGTTGCCGTTTATTGCAGTTATGCCAAGCTGCACCGCGCGCAAAAAAGTCGAACAAATTGCCTTTTACGGTGGTCGCTGCCACTTTGTCGATCATGCGGGGCAAATTTATGCCGCGTCCGAGCAGTTGGCAAAAGAATTAAACGGCCATTATATGGACCAATTCACCTACGCTGAGCGAGCTACCGATTGGCGCGGAAATAATAATATTGCCGATAGTATCTATCGCCAGATGGCCCGCGAACCCTTTACCGTTCCCAATTACATTGTGATGAGCGCTGGTACCGGTGGCACTTCGGCGACGCTGGGCCGTTATATTCGTTATCAGGGGCATAATACTCAATTGATGGTAGTCGATCCGGAAAATTCGGTCTTTTACGATTGCTTCTGCAATCGGGATCGCAGCGTAACCGGCACCTGCGGCAGCCGCATCGAAGGGATTGGCCGCCCGCGCGCCGAACCCTCTTTTATTCCTGAGGTGATCGATAGCATGCTACGCGTTCCCGACGCGGCCAGCGTTGCTACGGCACATTGGTTAGAAGGCGTTTTGGGTCGTAAAGTGGGCGCCTCCACCGGCACTAACGTATGGGGTGCTTTACAGTTAGCCCGACAAATGCGTGAAAAAGGCGAGTCAGGAGCTATTGTCACTCTGCTCTGCGACAGCGGAGAACGCTATCTGGATACTTATTACAACCCTGAATGGGTGAGCGCTAACATTGGGGATTTAACCAGTTTTAAGGCGGAGTTGGAAAACCTGTAATCATCCAGTTCATCGGCCAATTTATTTAAAGTTGGTCGATAATAAGCAAAAAAAAGCCGGATAAATATCCGGCTGGCTAATAGCAATCACCTCAGAATTCGGGGGAATAGGTGAGGTGTGGTGAACTTAGCCAATGTTGCAAATAGTGAGCTACGGCCTGTTCTTCACAATGGCCAATAACCTGAAGCTGCGGCAATGCTGATTTAAGCTGAGGCAATGCGTTACCCATTACCATTCCGCGCCCAACCTGATCAAGCATTTCTTTATCATTCATTGCATCTCCAAATGCCATGCAATCGACCATTTCAACACCCAATAGTTCTGTCAACGAAGCCAGAGCAGCACCTTTATTACAGTGACGAGGTAAAACTTCCAGACAGTCCCTGGCAGAAAAACACAAATCCACCTCTTGCCCCATCCGCGCAGCTAACCTGTCCTTCAGCGGCAACAGCTCTTCGTGAGGCGCGCAGAAACAGATTTTGTGTGTTCCTGCCAAAGGTAACTGATTAAATTCAGTGAGTTGGTATTTAAACCCGCTCAGTTTATGCGCCGTTAACTGCGCCGGATCGTCACGATTGGTAAACCAGCCTTCATCGCGAAAAATATGCATGCTGGCGTTGGTAGACCAGGTTGTTCCCAGAACGAACTGCACTAATTCCGCGGGTAAATCTGTACCCTGCAATTTATTGCCGTCAATATCATGAATACGGGTTCCATTACCGGTAATCAGATAACCTTTAATTCCTAAACTGGATAAAATCCCTTTCATATCGAGGTAATGACGTCCGGTAGCAAAAGTGACAATTATCTGTCGCTGGTGCAATTGATGCAGCGCTTCCAAAGTCGCCTCACCGATCTGATGGTTACGCATTAATAAAGTTCCATCCATATCGAAAGCGGCTAAGCGGTACATACTTACCTCATAAAATTGTGAGCCTGCTGGCAGTGACAAAAGTATGGCGTAGTATTTAGGGAACTAATAGTGAACAATTAATACAAACCCTTCCGGATTTAACTATGCGCATATTTCACCGATTGGCTCAATATCAGCGTTTATATCAAGAATTTGGCCAGCAGGCTGGTAACACGACGGTTAGTGAATTAGCCAAGCTGTTTTTTTGTAGCGATCGGCATACCAGAACCCTTATCCAAAAATTTGAGGAACAGGGCTGGCTCAGTTGGGATGCGCAAGTTGGCAGAGGCAAACGAGCACGAATTCACTGCCTGAAAACACCGGATGAATTGCGAGCAACCTATCTACGCCAGTTATTACAACAAGGGGATCATCAGGGTGCATTTCAATTAGCCCAGTTGGAACCCCAGCGTCTGCATGCATTACTTAGCCCACATATGGGCGGGCAATGGCAAGCGGATAGCCCGGTACTACGAATTCCTTATTATCGAGAGCTGGAACCGCTAATTCCGCTAGAAACCAACGGGCGCGCGGAACAGCATTTGATATATACGCTACATGCGGGTCTGACCCGCTTTCAGACCGGTGATCCTCTGCCAAAGCCCGATCTGGCCCATCACTGGCACATTAGTGATGATGGCCTAACCTGGCAATTTTTCTTACGCAGCCAGCTTCGCTGGCATAATGGCGATCCCATTAGCGGAGCACAGTTACTGGAAACCTTCCATATACTGCGTCACCATCCTCGCGGTCAGCCGGGGCTGGAAAATGTTAAATCTATAACTCTGCCGCATGCGTTATGCGTCCAGTTTACCCTTGAATATCCCGATTACTGGTTGGCTCACCGTATGGCCGATTTGCCCTATCGTTTGTTTCACCCTGACTCTCCATCGGTAGGCGCCGGGCCGTTTAAAGTAGCCGACTTTGAAAAACATTTGATAAGGCTCGAACAACATGAGTTTTATCATTTGCAGCATCCCTATCTCGACAGTATCGAATACTGGATCTCCCCACAGCCTCCGGATGTTGTGGTTAACGGCAGCAGCCAGCATCCGGTCAGCATCACCATTGGGCAAAGCGAAGATATGCCCTTGGCAAAACCTGTTCAACGCAGTACCAGCCTAGGTTTTTGCTATTTAGCCATGAACCTGAAACGAGGCCAGCTCAATTCCCAGCAAGCCAGAAAAATGATGATGCTGATTCAGGCATCCGGTTTTCTGGCAAATTTATCCATTCAAAGGGGAATTATCATTCCCAGCGAAGAAATGTTGCCCGGCTGGCCTATCCCTCGGTTCCCAGAAGATAAAAGCATCACGCTACCTAAACGGCTAATTTTGCTCTACCAGCAACCAGCAGAGTTGACCATGGTTGCCAGCGAGTTGAAAAAATTACTCGCCGAACACGGCTGCGAGCTTGAAGTTCAATTTTGCGCCAACAAACACTGGCAAAGCGTTAACCAATGTGAACAAGCAGACCTCTTAATGTCAGACCATCTTGTTGGAGAATCCCGCGAAGCCACCATGGAAAGTTGGTTACGCCATGATTTTTTATGGCAGGGTATTCTTCCGGCAGACTTACTGCTTTGGCAACAGCAGTCATTACTGCAAATTCAACAGGTTAAAGCACCAAGTGAACGTTATGCATTATTGCGGGAACACTATCTACAGCTGATGTCCACCGGGTTGGTTCTGCCGCTATTAAATTATCAATATCAGGTTAGTGCGCCACCGAGAATCAAAGGCGTTACGCTCACCGCCTACGGTTGGTTTGATTTTTGTCAGGCCTGGTTGCCCCCTACCCCAGATTCATCGCTGGATAACGCCATATTAGATAATTAAAGCGAACTATCCTTGGATAGCGCTTATTGCAGGTACAGTAATTATCAATGGCTTCACTGATTCAATTCGGCCTGTTATTACCTTTTAGCCAGCTAACTGAGTTAACATAGCCACAGTATTTAATTTCCGGCTCAAGGTTATTGTTATATCGACCTTAAGCCTACGAGGGAGCGATTAATGAAACGCGCAGTCGTAGTATTTAGCGGTGGGCAGGACTCCACCACCTGTCTGATTCAGGCATTGCAGCAATATGATGAAGTTCACTGTGTGACTTTTGATTATGGTCAGCGCCATCGTGAAGAGATCGACGTAGCCCGCGAACTTGTCATTCAATTAGGCGCCAAAGCGCACAAAGTGCTGGATGTCTGCATGCTAAACGAGCTGGCGGTCAGTAGCCTAACTCGCGACAGTATTCCCGTGCCGACTTATGAAGAAAGCAGCGAAAATGCCATTCCCAACACCTTCGTTCCCGGCCGCAATATCCTGTTTCTGACTCTGGCGGCAATCTACGCTTATCAGGTACAAGCAGAAGCGGTCATTACCGGTGTATGCGAAACGGATTTCTCTGGCTACCCAGATTGCCGCGATGAATTTGTTAAAGCCCTCAACCATGCCATTAATCTCGGCATCGCGCGGGATATCGCTTTCATCACTCCGCTAATGTGGCTAGACAAAGCTGAGACCTGGGCATTAGCCGATTATTACCAACAGCTAGACCTTATTCGCCACCACACGCTGACCTGCTATAACGGCATTAAAGGCGATGGCTGCGGCGAATGTGCAGCCTGCCACTTACGGGCTAATGGGCTGAATAATTACCTAACTAATAAGTCTGCTGTCACGACCAGCCTTAAAAAGAAAATCGGTCTACTTTAATTTCAGTTTCCCCAGTTTGGTTCAGCCCTAATCGGTTCAACCTAAACAGGCCTATGCAGTCTGTGATACATAAATTCACAGGCTGCTTGCTATAGAGCTATAGAGCAATGCAAAATATTATTCGAACAAACTGAACCCAAATAGCCGCAACGATTTTCAAAGTAAGCTAATTAAAGCACCATTGCTCATCAGGACGACTACTGCCCTTGCGTCGGCTCTTCTAACGCACTCAATCTTTCCCGAAGCTCGCCGTCTATTGGCACAGCTTTTTGTGTTCTCAGATCAATACAAACAAAAGTCAGTGCGGCATCAGCCACCAGCGAACCATCGGACTCTAAGGTCACAATCTGATTAAGCACCCCGCTTTTACCACTGAGTTTTACCAAATGGCTATCTATGCGTAGCACATCACCTAACACCGCGGGTTTACGGTAACTAATATTGACGTTCACCACGATAAAAGCGATATGGTTGCGGGTCATCCACTGAAATGCTTCCTCCCCATCCAGCCATTCCCAGCGCGCTTGCTCAAGAAACTCAAGATAACGGGCATTATTAACATGCTGATAAACGTCAATATGAAAACCACGAACTGTTATATGGGTGCGCATAGAAAACCTCAGCTACGGGATAAAATCGAATGCAGGTAAGCATCTGCCAGAACTGTAAACCAAACTGGTATGACCTCATCGATAATAGCAGAGCCACCCAAGCACATAGCAGACTCACTATATAACTTAGATTTAGATCACAGTTAGTTAACCAATTATTTACATTTTCGCTCTCTGCGAACAGCCTTACACCAACTCCACTATTGCAGAATAAAATAGCTGAACTGAACGCACCCCATTAGCTCAGCTATAGTAAAAAATATACCAATAAGTTAGTTACCTAATAATTCCAATTTGTGTTTTAACTCCCCTTCCATAGGCAGCGCTTTTTGTATTCCCATATCTATGCAGACAAACGTCATATCAGCGTCTGCGATAACCGCGCCGTCCGATAACCTTTTCATGACCTGCTTGAATTTCCCGCAGCGCCCTTCCAGGGAATACACCAGACTCTCAATTCGTAGCAGATCTCCCTCAACGGCCCCTTTACGATAATTAATATTGATATTTACCATATAGAAACCAATATTCCGTTCTTTCAACCATTCCAGCCGATTCTCTCGATCAAGCCAACGCCAGCGCCCCTCCTCAAAGAACTCCAAATAACGTGAATTATTGACATGTAAATAACCATCAACATGATAGCTTCTAACCAAAACTTCATGATGCATGCTAATCAACGCCCCTTTCATCATTTATGAATTTTTCAAATACATACGCCACAGAACTGGTATGACCTGATGAAAGGTTAGCAGCCAATGTTATAAACCACTAACTAAATGATTAAATATCATTCAACTTACATTTTTATTTTCTGCCGATTGCGCTCAATAAATATCGGCCCAATACCTGAAACCTCTTGCAGTTGCTCTATTTGACTAAAGAAGCCAAATTCCTCTCGATAGCGAACAATGGCCTGGGCTTTTTTCAAACCAATACCGCTCAGCGCAGCAGCCAGCTCTTCTGCCGTGGCTTTATTAACATTTATCAGTCCGTCTTCTGCCTCATTTTTCCCGGCTGAAGGCTTATTGGTGTTTGCTCCGTCAGCTTTCAAGTTATTTTCTTTCGACCTATTCCACGACTTCTCTGAGGTTTGAGCCGATGCTTTTGATGAGTTGGTTTGCACGGATTCTTTCGTTTGATTAGGAGCCGCTAGCGTTACCGGAGCTGATAACCAGGCCAGTAGCAATGCCAGTGCTAAGGATTTTCCATTATTTTTCATGCTGTATCCTCCATGTATTTGACAGCATCTGTACCTTGCCTCAAGCGTTTTTTTTCGGCAAATCACGGATTCCAGATATGCGAAAGGCCGCTAAAGCGGCCTTTCATTGTTACATCGGTTTGCAGAGGTTTGCGATGTTTACTGCGGCTGTTGTTGTTCCGCAGCACCCATTTTAATCGTTGCCTGTTTGTGCAAGTTAGCCATCAGCGCATCCAGAGTCACCCCGCCGATACCCTCTTCCATTTTAGCAATGAAGTTTGCCATTTCACCCTCTGGTAATTTACCCGGCGTAACGGAAAGCAATTCGATCAATACAATATTGTCCTGACGATCCTGAGATAAACCGTAAACCGGTTTGTCCGCCTGCGGATGAGGCAGCGCAAATACGGTTTGAACTAACTGATCGTCATCCGGCGCACGAGCGATGGACTTCTTCTCGCCAAAGCTCAGACCAGCGGCTTTCATCGCTTCTTCGCCTTTATCTTGCTTCAGCGCAGCCAGAATTTTTTCACCGTCAACGCGAGCCTGCTGCTCTGCTTTCTGGCGTTTAACCAGTTCAGCAACCTGATCGCGTACCTGATCAAATGGCTGTACGCCTTCTGGTTTATGACCATCGATACGAATCACGAATGCGCGATCGCCATCAACGGTAATGACATCAGAGTTACTGCCAGGAGCACCATTCTCACCAACCAAAGCGCCATCAAAGATAGCCTGAACTACGGGTTTGAAATTCACTTCGGCAGGTACAGAATCACGAGTAAACCAACCGGTTTGCTTCGCTTTGGCACCAGCAGCTTCTTCAGCTGAAGCCAGAGACTCATTATCACTGGTTGCCGCCTCGCTCACTTTCTGCTGCAACGCATAATAAGCATCAACCGCTTTTTCCTGCTTAACTTTGGCTGCCAGCGAATCATGCACTTCAGACAGCGGCTTAACCTGCTCTGGCTTGACGTCGTTCAAGCGAACGATCAAATAACCCACAGAAGACTTCACCACGCCAGACAGCTGGCCTTTTTCGGTCAGATTCGCTTCTTTCAGCTCATCGGCGGTTGTCTCAGGTTCTAACCAACCCAGTTCACCGCCATTTTTACGAGAAATAATGTCGGTGGATTTTTCTTTCGCCAACGTAGCGAAATCAGCACCTTTTTTCAGTTCATCCAAAGCAGCCTTGGCATCTGCCTCGGTTTTAAATTGAATAACGCTGTAATTTCTGCGCTCCGGCTGAGTAAAACTGGATTTGTGCTGATCGTAATAAGCAGCAATATCTTCTTCAGTCACGGTGATTGTATCTTGCATCGCTGCCGCATCCATGGCGATGAAACTCACTTTCATCTCTTCAGGCGCGATAAAGCTGTTTTTGTTCTGATCGTAATAGGCTTTCAGCTCTTCATCAGTGACTTTCTGCTGAGCCTGTAACGCTTTCAGATCCAAGGTTGCCAGTCGCACTTCACGCTGTTGCAAAATCAGCTCGGACATAGCGGTAGCTTCTGCCGGCAGTGCAAAACCGCTGTCGTTAAAGGCCTGTAGCAATTGCTGATTAATCAACTGCTGACGTTGTACCTGCGCGAACTGATCGAGGCTGTAGCCCATACGGTTTACTAGCTCGAGATATTTGCTGTTATCGAACTGACCGTTAGTCTGGAAATAAGGAATCTGGCGAATAGATTCTTTTACCTGATCGACACTGGCAGTCAGGCCGAGTTGTTTAGCATATTGGTCGAGCAACATGTTGTTGACCAGTTGCCCCAACACCTGCTGACGCAGCTGCTGCATATAACCTTCATTACCAGCCAGCACGGAGAACTGCTCGCCTAGCTGTTGCTGTAAACGACTACGTTCACTTTGCATTGCCTGTTCAAGCTGGGCACGGCTTATCTCTTGGCCATTAACCTTAGCTGCATAGTCGTTGGAGCCACCGATCAGATAGCCGCCCACGCCGGTCAGGATAAAGGACAACATAATCAGGGCCAGGATGATTTTGAGCACGACGTTATTTGCAGCCGCGCGTAAATTGTCCATCATAATGTGACAATACTCCGCTGTAATGTGGATAAAAACTCTTGCTCAGGTATGAAGACCCAGCGTTCCTTGCGTCAGCCCAAAATCGTTGCTGCGCGATAAAACTTCTCACAGTGGCCAACGCCGCCATTGCCTTACGGCTAAGTCAGCATTTTACGCCAGTTCAACTGCCAAGCGAAAAAAAAGCGCATCAGTTACGATGCGCCTTATATCTTACCTTACCAACTCAACTGCGTCAGGTTATTGTTTATCACAAACAATATTTGGCACCGAAGAGATCTGAGGTAGTCATCAGTTAACTGCGTCTTTCAGGCCTTTACCAGCACGGAAGCCTGGTACTTTTGCAGCTGGAATACTGATTTCTTTACCGGTCTGAGGGTTACGGCCAGTACGGGCAGAGCGCTCACGTACTGCAAAAGTACCGAAACCAACCAGAGCTACATCATCCCCTTCTTTCAAGGATTCAGTAACAGAAGCAATAATTGCATCTAACGCGCGCCCAGCGGCCGCTTTAGAAATATCAGCACCTGCGGCAATTTTGTCGATCAGTTGTGACTTATTCACTCTTTCATCCCCTTTAGAATTCTATCGTCGCGCCGAAAATCCCTACGGACAACACGACAGCGCAGCTGTTATATCAATCCTGTCTAGCCTTGGCAAGCAACCTAAAGGCGAATGCTTTCGTCAGACAGCCGATCTAACTTAGCGGCACAAAAAATAGCTGGCAAGTAGGATTTCGCTTACCAGCATTAGTTTTATCAATACTTCTTGCTATCCGTCACTATTTTGACGCAACAGGCTGTGCGCCAAAGGCCGGATTTTGCAACGCAATGGCTAAAACATCATCAATGCGCTTAACCGGATGAATCTCCAGATCGGCGATAACGTTGTCTGGAATCTCTTCCAAATCACGTTTGTTCTCATCTGGGATCAGTACCACTTTGATACCACCACGATGAGCTGCCAGCAGTTTTTCTTTCAATCCACCGATAGGCAATACCAAACCACGCAGCGTAATTTCACCCGTCATGGCGACGTCGGCGCGCACAGGGTTACCCGTCAGGCAGGAGACCAACGCAGTACACATTGCGATACCTGCACTTGGGCCATCTTTCGGCGTAGCGCCTTCAGGTACGTGAACGTGAATATCACGTTTTTCGTAGAAATCAGGGTTAATCCCCAATTTATCCGCACGAGCACGAACGACTGTCAGCGCAGCCTGAATGGATTCCTGCATGACTTCACCCAGAGAGCCGGTATAGGTCAATTTGCCTTTACCCGGAACACAGGCGGTTTCAATAGTCAGCAGATCGCCACCCACTTCGGTCCATGCCAGACCCGTTACCTGACCAACGCGGTTTTCAGTATCGGCGCGACCATAGTCAACCTTCTGAACACCCAAGAAATCCTTCAGGTTATCTCCGTTGATTTCGATGTGTTTAACCGTTTTATCCATTAGCAGATTTTTTACTGCTTTGCGGCACAGTTTGGAAATTTCACGTTCCAGACTACGTACCCCAGCTTCGCGGGTGTAATAACGGATAATGCTAATAATCGCGCTGTCATCAATAGTCAGCTCGCCTTTCTTAATGGCATTACGCTCGAACTGTTTTGGTAGCAGGTGCTGTTTAGCAATGTTGAGTTTTTCATCTTCGGTATAACCAGACAGACGAATCACTTCCATACGATCCAGCAACGGTGCTGGGATATTCATGGAGTTGGAGGTCGCCACAAACATCACATCGGACAAATCGTAGTCCACTTCCAGATAGTGGTCGTTAAACGCCACGTTTTGCTCTGGATCCAGCACCTCCAGCAACGCTGACGCCGGATCGCCGCGCATATCGGACGCCATTTTATCGATCTCATCCAACAGGAAGAGTGGGTTTTTCACACCCACCTTCGCCATTTTCTGGATCAATTTACCTGGCATAGAACCGATATAGGTACGACGGTGGCCACGAATTTCCGCTTCGTCACGCACGCCGCCCAACGCCATACGGACGTACTGACGCCCGGTCGCTTTGGCAATAGATTGCCCCAGAGAGGTTTTACCCACGCCCGGAGGCCCTACCAGGCACAGGATTGGGCCTTTGATTTTGCTGACTCGGCTCTGAACCGCAAGATACTCAAGGATGCGGTCTTTCACGCGCTCCAAACCATAATGGTCGGTATCCAACACTTCCTGCGCCTTGACCAAGTCTTTTTTAACTTTGCTACGGCTGTTCCACGGAACCTGCAACATCCAATCGATATAACCGCGCACTACGGTAGCTTCCGCAGACATCGGCGACATCATTTTCAGTTTTTGCAGCTCAGCTTCGGTTTTTTCACGCGCGTCTTTCGGCATTTTCGCCGCTTCGATTTTGCGTTTCAGCGCTTCGTGTTCATCCGGCGCATCGTCCATTTCACCCAGTTCTTTCTGAATAGCTTTCATTTGCTCATTCAGATAGTACTCACGCTGGCTCTTTTCCATCTGCTTTTTAACGCGGTTACGGATACGCTTCTCAACCTGTAACAGATCGATTTCCGACTCCATCATTGCCATCAGATATTCAAGACGTTCGGTAATGTCGAACATTTCCAACACTGCTTGTTTATCATTCAATTTCAATGGCATATGTGCAGCAATGGTATCCGCCAGACGTGCAGCGTCTTCAATGCTATGCAGGGAGGTCAGGACTTCCGGTGGGATTTTTTTATTCAGTTTGATATAGCCTTCAAACTGATTAATTGCCGTGCGCACCAGTACTTCCTGCTCACGCTCATCGATTGCAGGTGATTCCAGGTATTCGGCCTGGGCAGCGAAATGCTCTCCGCTGTCAGACAGAGTGGTAATGCGCACACGCTGTAACCCTTCGACCAGTACTTTGACTGTGCCATCAGGCAATTTCAGCATTTGCAAAATAGAGGCAACGGTGCCAACAGAAAACAGATCGTTGATACCAGGCTCATCCGTCGACGCTTCTTTCTGTGCAACCAACATGATTTTTTTATCATGTTCCATTGCAGCTTCCAGGCACCGAATCGACTTCTCCCGGCCAACAAACAGTGGGATCACCATATGCGGGTAAACCACTACATCGCGCAGAGGCAATACAGGGATTTCTATGCGTTCGGAACGCTCAGGGTTCATAGAGCTCTCTCTTATGTTTAGCTTCCGCCAGATTTCAGGAAATCTCGTGAAACACGGGAGGTCACGAGTTTCACTAAATAGGTTATTGAGTATATGGGGACGAATGTCTTACATTCAACGATAACAATGCGAGGAAAAAGAAATGGGGGATAAAATCCCCCATTATCTTACTAACTGTCTGGATTATTTGGCTAATTATTCGCCAGAAGCTTGCGCTTCAGGCTGGCCGTAAATCAGCAGCGGTGCAGATTGACCGGCGATAACTGATTCATCAACAACCACTTTATCCACACTTTCCAAAGATGGCAGATCGTACATGGTGTCCAGTAAAGCCGCTTCTACGATAGAACGCAGGCCACGAGCACCGGTTTTACGCGCCATTGCCTTTTTAGCAATCGCCGTCAGAGCTTCATCGCGGAATTCCAGCTCAACGCCTTCCAGATTGAACAACGCCTGATACTGCTTGGTCAGGGCGTTTTTCGGCTCTTTCAGAATCTGAATCAGGGCGTCTTCGCTCAATTCACTCAAGGTAGCAACAACGGGCAAACGACCAATGAATTCAGGAATTAACCCGAACTTGATCAAATCTTCTGGCTCAGCCTGTCTTAGCAATTCGCCTTCGGTTGCTTTCTCGGATTTTCCTTTTACCGTTGCGCCAAAACCAATACCGGTACCGGTATTCAGACGCTGCCCGATAACTTTATCCAGACCAGCAAATGCGCCGCCACAGATAAACAGAATCTTCGAGGTATCAACCTGCAGGAACTCCTGCTGCGGATGTTTGCGTCCACCCTGTGGCGGTACGGCAGCAATAGTACCTTCGATCAGTTTCAGCAAGGCTTGCTGTACGCCTTCACCTGATACGTCACGGGTAATTGACGGGTTGTCCGATTTACGAGAAATTTTATCAATTTCATCGATATAGACAATACCGCGCTGCGCTTTCTGCACATCGTAATCGCATTTCTGCAACAGTTTCTGGATGATGTTTTCGACGTCTTCACCCACGTAACCGGCTTCGGTTAGCGTCGTCGCATCGGCCATGGTGAATGGCACATCCAGGAAACGAGCCAGCGTTTCCGCCAACAGTGTTTTACCGCTACCCGTTGGACCGATTAGCAAAATGTTACTTTTGCCCAGCTCAATGCCGTTGCTGGTATCACCGTTACGCAGACGCTTGTAATGGTTATAAACCGCAACCGCCAACACTTTTTTCGCTGGTTCCTGCCCGATGACATAATCATCCAGATGGCGACGGATTTCATGCGGTGTTGGCAATGAGCTACGCTCCCGATGCGGGGCGACCTCTTTAATCTCTTCGCGAATAATGTCGTTGCACAAATCGACACATTCATCGCAGATATACACTGACGGCCCGGCAATCAGCTTACGCACTTCATGCTGGCTTTTGCCGCAGAAAGAGCAATACAGCAGCTTTCCTGAACCGTCTTTGCGCTTATCTGTCATCAGTAAACCTCTTCTTTAGTATCTGCCGTCACTAACAACAGGACGGCAGGGAGACTATTCTCGTTACTTCTGGACGTCACGTCTTCATCAAACGGACTGCCGGCACCTTAGCGTGCTAAAAGACTAAACTTTTCCAATTATAGTCTATCGGCGCACAGAAATACGCTGTTAGTCACGGCGGTTGAATATCTCATCGACCAATCCATATTCTACAGCCTCGGCCGCAGACAGGAAACGGTCACGCTCCGTGTCTCTCTCTATTTCTTCGAGAGGTTTCCCCGTATGTTTCGCCATCAGTTCGTTCATACGGGATTTCACTTTCAGGATTTCTTTCGCATGAATCTCGATGTCGGTCGCTTGCCCCTGGAATCCGCCCAGCGGCTGGTGAATCATCACCCGCGAGTTTGGCAGACAGAAACGCTTCCCTTTCGCACCAGCGGTCAGCAAGAATGCGCCCATGGAACATGCCTGGCCCATACAAATGGTGCTGACATCCGGTTTGATGAACTGCATGGTGTCATAGATAGACATACCCGCAGTGATCACCCCGCCCGGTGAGTTAATATAAAGGAAGATATCTTTTTCCGGGTTTTCGGCTTCCAAAAACAGCATTTGTGCCGTAATCAGGTTGGCCATGTGATCTTCAACCTGGCCGGTTAGGAAGATAATGCGCTCTTTCAGCAGACGGGAGAAGATATCGTAAGAACGTTCCCCACGTGAAGTCTGCTCAATCACCATCGGCACCAGAGCCATGTTAGGTGCAAATTGATCTCGTTCGCCACTGTATGACATTACCATCTCCTAATAGAATTTACTTTGGCGCCATTAATAACCGATTCTACTTGAGATAAGCAATGATGACCATGATAAGCAGTAGGTCGTCCCAGACATATCCAGCGGTGATAATCAGCCAACGCAAGGAAAGATAGAACATAAAGTCTGTAATAGTAATTGGGGGAAGGATACTGTTTTTCAAGCCCCATACCTTTTATTGTCTCAACGCCCCTTTCTCACCTCACGCGTTTTTTAGACGCTCGCTACGGATTTAATTCAGCACTTTCTTTTATTTTTTTAATATAGCCCAGTTTGACGGGAACCATAGCCGAGAATTTGTTGTTTTTATCGTGTAAATCAAGAAGAAAAAAGCCCGTAGCCAAAGGCGACGGGCTTGAGAAGTCAAAACGCCAAGTCAAAGATACTTAACGTTATGCGCTAAAAAACATTACGCTGCAGTGGTCTGATTCATCAGCTCGCTGAAGGTAGTTGGTTTTTCGGTTACCTTGGCTTTAGCCAGCAGTGTTTCTACCGCTTGTTCTTCCAGAGCAACGTTACGCATGTTGTTCATCAGCTCTTTGTTTTTGCTGTAGAACTCGATAACTTCTTGCGGATCTTCGTAGGCAGAAGCCATTTCTTCGATCAGCGCTTTAACGCGGTCTTCGTCAGCTTTCAGCTCGTGCTGGCTGATCACTTCGCCCAACAGTAGGCCAACAACAACGCGACGTTTAGCTTGTTCTTCGAACAGTTCACGTGGCAGTTCAGCAGCTTGTTTCTCGTTGCCACCGAAACGCTGTGCAGCCTGGCGACGCAGAACGTCGATTTCGCTGTCGATCAAAGCAACTGGAACGTCGATTTCGTTAGCGCTAACTAAACCGTCGATTGCCTGAGTTTTAACACGGTTACGCACTGCGCCTTTCAGCTCGCGTTCCATGTTTTTACGTACTTCAGCGCGCAGACCTTCGATAGAACCATCAGCCACGCCGAAACGTTTGATGAATTCTTCAGTCAGTTCTGGCAGTTCACGTTCTTCAACTTTCTTCAGAACGATAGCGAACTTGGCTGATTTACCTTTCAGGTTTTCAGCGTGGTAATCTTCTGGGAAGTTCACGTCGATAGTGAATTCTTCGCCCGCTTTATGACCCACAACGCCTTCTTCAAAGCCTGGGATCATGCGGTTCTGGCCCATAGCCAGTACGAAATCAGTTGCTTTGCCGCCTTCAAACTCTTCGCCGTCGATAGAACCGGTGAAGTCCAGAGTCACGCGATCTTCTGCTGTAGCAGCGCCATCGGTGTCTTTCCAGGTAGCTTGTTGCTTACGCAGGGTGTCCAGCATCGCATCAACGTCGGCGTCATTAACTTCAACAACCGGTTTCTCTACTTCGATTTTTTCCAGATCTTTCAGTTCAACTTCTGGATAAACTTCGAATTCAACAGAGAAAGTGAAATCTTCGCCTTCTTTGTATTCGCCCGGTGCGTAGCTTGGTGCGCCAGCCGGGTTGATTTTTTCTTTGATGATCGCGTCAACAAAGTTGCGTTGCATCAGATCGCCCAGTACATCCTGACGAACGGACGCGCCGTAACGCTGTTCAACGATGTTCATCGGCACGTGGCCTTTACGGAAACCGTCAATGCGAACATTTTTAGCCGCTTTCAACAGCTCGCTTTTTACTGCTTTCTCAATGCTATCAGCAGCAACAGTGATAGTTACACGGCGGCCAAGGCCTTGGGTGGTTTCAACAGAAACTTGCATCTTGTTACCTCAAAAAAATCACAGTGCTCGGTCAACTCCAGAAGCCGCTATCAAAACCCTGCCATTGTAGGAATGACACTGGCCCTGAAAACACCCTCTAAGAACCGGGACGGCCGCATTACAGAACCGAGTATCCCAGATGTCAGAAGCGTCCCGAAACCATTCCGGAAAAATAAGACGCGACATTATAGCGGTGCATAGGTTTCGAGTCGAGGAAAGCGAGTGAATGTCAGCGCGCGAAAATTTACGCGGACGTCGATCCCTCGACAAAAACGCTGGCAGCGCTGTGCTAAAAATAGTGTTGTCGCCAGTTAAAAAACAAACGGCCCAAAGGCCGCCTGTGGATTTCTCTATTACTAATACCTTAAATCAGCAGAAAAGTTCCACGGAAATCAGGCAAATACCATATTTATGCCAAGGTTCCGGCACCGCGGCATGATGGAGAGTCAGGCAAGGTGTCTTGCAGACTCTCCCATTCTTTGACCGTGTAGGTATGTAATGCCAGCGCGTGGACTTCACCGGCTAATTCTTCGGACAATACGCCATAAATGGCACGATGGCGGTTTAAAAAGCGCTCACCGGCAAATTTATCGCTAACAATCACAACCTTAAAGTGGCTCTCCGAGCCTGCGGGCACATTGTGTCTGTAGCTTTCGTTTATCACTTCCAGGTGAACAGGTTCAAATGCCGCCCTGAGTTTTTCTTCTATCTTTTCGCGAATCAGAATCATAAAGATCTCCTTACTGCACCGGCAGAGAACTGCACACCTTCTTACAGCAATATTAGTCGGTTTTGGCTGTTTTATAACATTCCTTTGACAATAATTCTCGGTTAAATACGCCTAACGCCGACGAAACGGCCAGAGGTTGAGGATAATCCGATTGTCACGGCAAAAGGTTATTTGTAGGGTTCCAGTATGAAAATCCGTATTTGTGGCGAATTTGTCACCATTGGGATCTTCCCCCTATCTGCGGCAGTGCTATGATGTCGCAATAATATTGCAGCTATCCCGCTCAGTTTATTAAAAATTCCATAACTCTCGAGAAAGTGAACATGCTAAAGAAAATTCTTTTCCCGCTGCTGGCCGCGTTGATGCTGGCGGGTTGCGCCACCAACAGCAATACGCTTGAAGTCACGCCGAAAATCGTATTGCCACCGCAAGATCCCACCTTGATGGGAATTACCATCAGTATCAACGGTGCCGATCAGCGTCAGGATTCCGCGCTGGCCAAAGTCAACCGCGATGGCAAATTGGTGGTATTAACGCCATCTCGCGACCTGCGCTTCCTGTTGCAGGAAGTGCTGGAAAAACAAATGACTGCCCGTGGCTATATGATTGGTACCGGCGGCCCGGTTGATCTGCAAATCGTAGTTAACCAACTGTTCGCCAACGTGCAGGAAGGTAATCTGCGCTACAACATCACGACCAAGGCTGATATCTCCATCACAGCTCAGGCGCAAAATGGTAACAAACAGGTTAAGAACTACCGTTCTACCTATAATGTCCAGGGCGCATTTACCGCAACCAATGCCAAAATAACTGAAGCAGTGAATACCGTGCTCAGTGACGTTATTGCGGATATGGCTCAAGACACCAGCGTTAACAGCTTTATCAAACAAAACGCACGTTAATCTGTTGTTTGCTTAACTTTGCTCTGCCCTGAATCGGGGCAGAGCACGTAGGTTTCTTATGTCCAGTCGCTATTCAAACCTGTTTACACAGCGTAATTCGCTCATTCTTTTATTACTGGGGTTTGCCTCCGGTCTTCCTTTGGCTCTGACGTCCGGCACGCTGCAAGCCTGGATGACGGTGGAGCAAGTTGATCTGAAAACCATCGGTATTTTCTCTCTGGTCGGTCAGGCTTACGTCTTCAAGTTCTTGTGGTCCCCATTGATGGACCGCTACACCCCTTCTTTCCTTGGTCGTCGCCGCGGTTGGTTACTGGTGAGCCAGCTATTATTAATAGTGGCTATCATCGTAATGGGCTTTATGGAGCCGGCGAAGCATTTATGGTGGCTGGCAGCGATTGCGGTATTGGTCGCCTTCTGCTCGGCGTCTCAAGACATTGTTTTTGATGCCTATAAAACCGATTTGCTTAGTGCAGAAGAACGGGGAACCGGCGCCGCAGTTTCGGTTTTGGGTTATCGGCTGGCCATGTTGGTTTCCGGCGGTTTGGCGCTATGGATTGCGGACCGTTATCTCGGCTGGCAGTCAACCTATTGGTTAATGGCTGGTTTGATGGTTATCGGGGTGGTTGCTACTCTGATGGCTCCTGAACCGGATGCCCCCGCCGCCGCACCTAAAACGCTGGAACAGGCAATTGTTGCCCCGCTGCGCGATTTCTTTGGCCGTAATAACGCTTGGCTGATTTTACTGCTGATCGTGCTTTATAAAATGGGCGATGCTTTCGCCGCTAGCCTGAGTACGCCGTTTCTGATTCGTGGGCTAGGTTTCAACGCCGGTGACGTCGGCCTGGTCAATAAAACCCTAGGTCTGTTAGCGACGATTATCGGTGCTTTGTATGGCGGTTTGCTTATGCAACGCCTCAGCTTATTCCGCGCCCTGATGATTTTCGGCATCTTGCAGGCGGTTTCCAATCTGGGCTATTGGATTCTATCGGTGACAGACAAGAATATCTTCACCATGGGGAGCGCCATTTTTCTGGAGAACATCTGTGGCGGCATGGGTACCGCAGCCTTTGTGGCGCTTTTGATGACGCTGTGCAATAAGTCGTTTTCCGCCACTCAGTTTGCCTTATTGTCAGCACTGTCTGCGGTTGGTCGCGTGTATGTCGGCCCGGTTGCAGGCTGGTTTGTAGAAACTAACGGCTGGTCGATATTTTATCTGTTCTCCATCGCCGCCGCCGTTCCGGGCCTGATATTACTCTATATCTGCCGCCATACCCTTGAATTCACGCAAAAAACCGATGAATTCATGCCTCGAACCGAATTTAAAAATGGTTATCGCTGGGCCTTACGCTTTTTAACCATCGGTTGTTTATTATTGGCCGCGTGGCTGGTGCTATTAATCAGCAATGCCTGGGGATGGACCGCAGCGCCAGAAGTGGCCGATGTGCTGCTATTACGAGGGATTCAACTCAGTATTGTTGGAATGATACTGGGTGGAGCGCTGGATTATCTGGCACTGCGTCGCGCCCGCTTGACTTAAGACGACACGTTGCTTCACCAATAGCCGGTATTCTATTACCGGCTTTTTTATACGTAAAAGTTAGTCAACTGGGTATACACCCGACAAAACCACAATCATGATCACATTATTAAGCAACTAATCAGAAATATTATTCTTAAAATGAGATTCAAATCACCCTCAGGTCTTTAACCTTTTGTGCTGTCAGACTATGATGTGCGCACTTTTTATTAAGGACATATGTCCTTTTATTTCCCCTGACACCTTTTAACAATAATTGAGGCTTTTATGCGTAAAATTCTCGTTGGCGCCATCGCGCTAACTGCGGTCACTCTGGCTCCTTCTGCGCAAGCTGAATACCAATGGGGTTTCGGCAATATCAGCATGAACTACCTGGATTGGACGAAGAGCACTACGCATAAATCCGGTGGTTCATCTCATAAAGATGACTTTGCCTATATTGAATTAGAGGGCGGCGCAGGTTTTAGCTGGGGTGAAGTTTACGGCTTCTTCGATTTAGAAAACCCGTTCAACTCCAAAACTGCTCAGCCGGGCGATAACCAGCGTTACACCTTTAAAACCACTGGCCGCTACTATTTAGGCGACACCGGTTTTAACCTATACGGCCACGTTTATGGCACCTACTCTCTGCCAGCTGCTGAAGGCAACAACTACAGTAACTTCCACGAAGTGAATACCCTGTACGGTATCGGCTATAACACCACCATTGCTGGCGTATGGATGAAGCCTTTCGTTGCGCTGCACTACGTTGACCAAACTTATTACTCAGGTAATAACGGTTATGTTGTTGGTTGGGTTGCTGGCTACGATTTCACCGCTTTCGATGAGAAATTCAGCATTACTAACTGGAACGAGCTGGAATTTAACCGTGCAGAACGCTATGCGGCAGGTAACGGCGGTCGTAACGGGGTGAACGGTGCTATTGCACTGTGGTGGACACCAATGAAACAATTCACCACTGGTATTCAGTATCGTTATGCTTATAACAAGCTGGGCGAAGACTTTTTACAAGACGGTATCGTTTACTCAATTAAATATAATTTCTAACTAAATGATTCCGGGGAAACCATTTTGGTTACCCCGGAATATATTTTAATTCACTTTTAAGATACATATTATTTACATAAAATCGTAAATAAACTCCTCCCAAATCTGTATTTCCCGACAATAAAATCCTGCTTGGCATTGTTTTTCCTTAATATAGTTAGCTTTTAGTTACGCTTGTTAATTAACTCTTGCGCCAACATATTGTTGCAATTAGAAAATTATCAAAGAGAGCAACATCTGTGACCCCCTTAACATAAAGTGTCAACAAGCCGCTGACACAACCTTAAGCGTGTTTACAGTCCTGCAACCTTCCCGTAAAATGCCCGCACACCTGAAACGACAATAGAGCCCTTTGTAATTGAGGTCGTTAGATGAGACTTAAGAAATACATTAAAAATATTGGGATGTTGTCTTTATTTGCAGCCACGGTAACACTCGCTGGTTGCGATATGGTATTGATGAACCCTAAAGGCACAATCGGACTCGAACAAAAAACGCTGATACTCACCGCTATCGGTTTAATGTTGATCGTAGTAGTTCCGGTTATTTTTATGGCGTTTGCCTTTGCGTGGAAGTTCCGTGCTTCCAACAAAAATGCAACCTATACCCCGAACTGGTCCCACTCCAACAAAATTGAGCTTGTTGTATGGGCTGTACCAATTATTATCATTGCTATTCTGGCAACGATAACCTGGAAAACTTCTCACGAACTTGATCCGTTCAAACCTTTGGTTGTCGAAGGTAAAGAACCGATCACTATTGAAGTGGTTTCTTTGGACTGGAAGTGGCTGTTTATCTATCCAGAACAAGGTATTGCCACCGTCAATGAAATCGCCTTCCCTACTGATGTTCCCGTGAACTTTAAGATCACATCCAACTCAGTGATGAATTCGTTCTTTATTCCTCAGTTAGGCGGACAAATTTACGCGATGGCCGGGATGCAAACCAAACTGCATCTGATTGCCAATGAAGCCGGTAAATACAACGGTATTTCCAGTAGTTTCAGCGGTAAAGGCTTCTCTGGTATGAAATTCACTGCGATCGCTACGCCGACTCAGGGTGATTTCGATCAGTGGGTCGCGCAGGTGAAAAAATCGCCAAACACCCTGAATACCACTGCTGATTTCGATAAATTGGCTGAGCCGAGCGAAAATAACCCGGTTGAGTATTTCTCCAGCGTTAAGCCGGAGCTGTTTAAAGAAACGATTGGCAAATTTATGGGCGATATGAACATGCACAAGAGCGATGACATGCATAAAGGCATGGACATGAGCAAAGGCATGGAAATGGGCGACCACTCTCACGCCGGAGCCGAGGAATAAACGATGTTGGGAAAATTAACACTTGATGCGGTTCCGTTACACGAACCAATCATAATGGTTACCGTTGCTGCAATTATTCTAGGCGGTCTGGCATTAGTTGCCGCCCTGACTTATTTCGGCAAATGGAAATGGTTGTGGAGCGAATGGTTGACCTCCGTTGACCATAAGAAAATCGGTATCATGTACATTCTGGTAGCGATGGTCATGCTGTTGCGTGGCTTTGCCGATGCCATCATGATGCGAAGCCAGCAAGCGCTTGCTTCGGCTGGCGAGGCAGGATTCCTGCCACCTCATCACTATGACCAGATATTTACCGCCCACGGCGTAATCATGATCTTCTTCATGGCGATGCCTTTCGTGGTGGGTCTGATGAACATCGTCGTACCATTGCAAATTGGTGCTCGCGACGTTGCCTTCCCGTTCCTGAACTCCCTAAGTTTCTGGTTCTTCGTCGTCGGGGTGGTGTTGATCAACATCTCTCTGGGAGTCGGTGAATTTGCTCAGACTGGCTGGTTGGCGTATCCGCCGCTGTCAGGCATTGAGTACAATCCGGGCGTTGGCGTCGATTACTGGATATGGAGTCTACAGATTTCAGGTCTGGGTACCTTGTTGACCGGTGTTAACTTCTTCGCGACTATTCTTAAGATGCGTGCTCCTGGCATGTCCTTGATGAAGATGCCTGTCTTCACCTGGGCGGCTTTCTGTACCAACATCTTGATTATCGTTTCTTTCCCGATTTTGACCGTAACCGTTGCGTTACTGACTCTTGATCGTTACATGGGCACCCATTTCTTTACCAATGATATGGGCGGCAACATGATGATGTACATTAACCTGATTTGGGCTTGGGGCCATCCGGAAGTGTATATCCTGGTTCTGCCGGTATTCGGTGTGTTCTCCGAAGTCACGGCGACCTTCTCGAAGAAACGTCTGTTCGGTTATACCTCATTAGTATGGGCAACCATTGCCATTACCGTTCTGTCGTTTATCGTTTGGCTGCACCATTTCTTTACCATGGGTTCAGGTGCCAACGTAAACGCCTTCTTCGGTATTGCTACCATGATTATTTCCATCCCGACCGGGGTGAAAATCTTCAACTGGCTGTTCACCATGTATCAAGGCCGTATCCAGTTCAACTCTGCGATGCTGTGGACCGTTGGCTTTATCATCACCTTCTCCATCGGTGGGATGACCGGCGTTCTGTTAGCCGTACCGGGTGCGAACTTCGTACTGCATAACAGTCTGTTCCTGATTGCTCACTTCCATAACGTGATCATCGGCGGCGTAGTATTCGGTTGCTTCGCAGGTCTGACTTACTGGTTCCCTAAATCTTTCGGCTTCACGCTGAATGAAACCTGGGGCAAACGTGCGTTCTGGTTCTGGATTATCGGTTTCTTCGTAGCCTTTATGCCGCTGTACGTTCTGGGCTTTATGGGTATGACCCGTCGTTTAAGCCAGGATATTAACCCTGAATTCCACCCGATGTTGATGGTGGCAGCAGGCGGTGCAGTACTGATTGCCTGCGGTATTCTGTGTCAGGTTATTCAGGTCTTCGTCAGTGTGCGTGACCGTGAACAAAACCGCGATCTGACCGGTGACCCGTGGGATGCACGTACGCTGGAATGGTCTACCTCTTCCCCACCTCCGTTCTATAACTTCGCCGTAGTGCCTGAAGTTGTTGACCGTGATGAATTCTGGGACATGAAAGAGAAAGGCGAAGCTTACAAGCGTCCGGCTAAATATGAAGAGATCCACATGCCGAAGAATACCGGCGCGGGTGTCATCATTGCAGCTTTCAGTCTGATCTTTGGCTTCGCCATGGTCTGGCACATCTGGTGGATGGCTATCGCCGGCTTCGTTGGCATGATCGTCACCTGGATCGTGAAAAGCTTCGACGAAGATGTGGATTACTATGTGCCGGCAGAAGAAGTTGAGCGCATTGAAAATCTTCACCATGAACAAATCAGAAAAGCAGGCGTGAATCATGTCAACTGAAACTCTGACTAACCACAACGTAGCCCATGCAGAGCATGGGCACCACGATGCGGGAGCCACCAAGGTCTTTGGCTTCTGGGTCTACCTGATGAGCGACTGTATTCTGTTTGCGACTTTGTTCGCAACCTATGCAGTATTGGTAAACGGGACCGCTGGCGGCCCTACAGGTAAGGACATTTTTGACCTGAACTTCGTTTTGGTCGAAACCTTCCTGCTCCTGTTTAGTAGTATTACCTATGGCATGGCCATGCTGGGTATGAACAAAGGCAACAAAAATCAGGTAAATCTCTGGTTGGGTATGACCTTCCTGTTCGGCCTGGGCTTCGTGGCGATGGAAATCTATGAATTCCATCACCTGATCGCTGAAGGCTACGGCCCGGATCGCAGTGCGTTCCTGTCTAGCTTCTTTGCGTTGGTTGCCACTCACGGTATTCACGTAACAACTGGTTTGGTTTGGATTATCATTATGATGATTCAGGTAGCGAAACGCGGCCTGAACCCTACCAATCAAACGCGCCTGATGTGCCTGAGTCTGTTCTGGCACTTCCTGGACGTGGTGTGGATCTGCGTATTCACCGTTGTTTATCTGTTAGGAGCCATGTAAATGAGTCATTCAACTACTGGTCACGGTGGAGCAAGCCACGGCAGCCTGAAGTCCTATATAATCGGCTTCGTTCTGTCAGTAATTCTGACAGTCATTCCGTTTGTCATGGTTATGCAGGGCACCGCTTCTCATACCATGATTCTGGCAACGGTTGTGACCCTTGCCGTGGTGCAGATTATCGTACACCTGGTGTACTTCCTGCATATGAATGGTAAGTCAGAAGAGCGCTGGAACCTGGTGGCGTTCCTGTTCACCGTAATGATTATCGCGATCGTTGTTGTGGGCTCGCTGTGGATTATGTACAACCTCAACATCAATATGATGGTTGACTAAAGAGCTGCATGTGATGATTAAGCAATACCTGCAAGTAACTAAACCAGGAATTATTTTCGGCAATTTAATTTCTGTCGTTGGGGGATTCCTCCTCGCCTCTAAAGGCGATATTGATTACCCCCTTTTTCTCGCCACGCTAATCGGTGTTTCGTTAGTTGTTGCCTCCGGGTGTGTATTTAACAACTATATCGACCGTGATATCGACTGCATCATGGAGAGAACGAAGAACCGGGCCTTGGTAAAAGGCCTTATCGAACCGAAGATAACCCTGATTTATGCATCGGTACTGGGTATTGCGGGCATGCTGTTGCTTTATGTGGCGGCCAATGTGTTAGCAATGGCACTGGCCGTCATAGGTTTCATTATCTATGTCGGGGTTTACAGCCTCTACATGAAGCGTAAGTCGGTATACGGCACTTTGATAGGCAGCTTGTCCGGTGCGGCTCCGCCGGTTATCGGCTACTGCGCGGTGACAGGCCAGTTTGATACCGGCGCATTGATCCTGTTATTGATCTTCAGCATCTGGCAGATGCCGCATTCATACGCGATCGCCATATTCCGCTTTAAAGATTACCAAGCGGCGAATATTCCGGTATTGCCAGTTATAAAAGGGATATCGGTCACTAAAAACCATATCACCCTGTATATTCTGGCATTTATGGTAGCAACACTGATGCTGACTCTCAGCGGCTACGCCGGATATAAATATCTGGTAGTCGCAGCGGCAGTCAGCGTCTGGTGGTTGGGAATGGCTCTGCGTGGCTACAAAGCAACGAATGACAGCGTATGGGCGAGAAAACTCTTCGTATTCTCAATCATTGCGATTACTTCATTGAGTGTAATGATGTCTGTAGACTTCAACGTTCCGTCATCTGCTGCATTACTGACTTACGTCGGGTAAGCACACCGAAAGTTCCATGAAGCGGCCTCGCTGGTTTCCAGCCGGTCGCTTCCTCTTTTCTACCCTACCCTGTTTTATTCATACCTGATTTTGCCATCAGACTGTATATTCCTCTCGTTTTGAATACACCTATCAACCGTCTGATAAACTCTATTTTTCCGGAAGATACTCACTCTGGCTGTAATATATTCTAAACATCAATAGATTTACCGGTTGGCACTAAAATCATTACAATAGTGCAATAAGTTTTTTTGAGGTGGTAATGAACGATAACAAAATGACTCCGTTAGAGCTCCGGGCAACCTGGGGGCTGGGAACGGTTTTTTCACTGCGCATGCTCGGGATGTTCATGGTGCTGCCGGTGATCACCACCTATGGCATGGCTTTGGCCGGAGCCAGTGAAGCACTGATCGGTATTGCTATCGGTATCTACGGTCTGGCTCAGGCAATATTCCAGATTCCTTTCGGATTAATATCCGACCGTATTGGCCGTAAACCTCTGATCGTTGGCGGGTTACTGATTTTTGCGCTGGGTAGCGTGATTGCTGCCATGAGCGATTCTATTTGGGGCATTATCCTCGGCAGGGCATTACAAGGTTCTGGTGCTATTGCCGCCGCAGTGATGGCTTTGCTTTCGGATCTGACTCGCGAACAAAATCGTACTAAAGCCATGGCATTTATTGGCGTTAGCTTCGGTATTACTTTCGCTATTGCTATGGTACTCGGCCCAATCGTCACCCACGCCTATGGCCTGAATGCACTATTTTGGGGCATAGCGGTACTGGCGTTACTGGGCATCGTTATCACGTTGGCAGTGGTGCCTTCTGCGGATACCCATGTATTAAATCGCGAATCCAGCATAGTAAAAGGCAGCGTCAATAAAGTATTGAAAAACAGCCGGTTGCTAAAACTTAATTTCGGCATTATGTGCCTGCATATTCTGTTGATGTCGAGCTTTGTCGCCCTGCCTCAGGCCATGGCCAAAGCGGGCTTACTGCCCGAACAGCATTGGAAGGTTTATCTGGTGACAATGCTGGTTTCCTTCGCGGCGGTAGTACCATTTATTATTTATGCCGAAGTCAAACGCCGGATGAAACAGGTGTTTATGGGCTGTGTGGCCGTATTGCTGATCGCCGAAGTAGTGATGTGGGCATCCGGTGAACACCTGTGGGGCATTATCGCTGGTGTGCAACTCTTCTTTATTGCCTTCAATGTGATGGAGGCAATTTTGCCTTCGTTGATTAGCAAGGAGTCTCCCGCTGGCTACAAAGGTACGGCGATGGGAATTTACTCTACCAGCCAGTTTATCGGCGTAGCCATTGGCGGCAGTTTGGGCGGTTGGTTATTCGGGCTCGACGGTGCGGGAGTGGTGTTTATCGCCGGTTCGGTCATTGCTTTGGTGTGGTTTGCCGTTAGCGCAACGATGCAGGAACCTCCTTATGTCAGTAGCTTACGCATCACGCTGTCCGAATTAGCGGCTAAAGATTCGGCCTTGGAACATAAAATTAAAGCGCAGCCAGGCGTGACCGAAGCGATAGTCGTAGCGGCAGAACGCAGCGCTTATGTGAAAGTAGATATCAAGAAAACGAACCGATATCAGTTAGAACAACTGGTTAACGCTGTGTAAGAAGCATCGATGATGAGATGAGGAACAAAAGCTGTAAATGGGCATTTGTTCCTCTTTATCAATCAGCAGCCTTTATTACTGTTATCAGCAATCAGACTTTGAGCTTAGTCGCGGAAGTTATTGAACTGGAACGGTTGCCCCAAATCTGCACCGCGAACCAGTGCCATTACGCTTTGCAGATCGTCACGCGCTTTACCGGTTACGCGAACCTGTTCACCCTGAATCTGCGCCTGCACTTTCAGCTTGCTGTCTTTGATCAACTTAACCAGCTTCTTGGCCTGCGCGCTTTCAATGCCCTGCTTCAGCTTGGCATCCACGCTGTAGGTTTTGCCGCTGCGATCCATTTCTTCCGGAATCTCCAGCGCCGCACCTTCGATGCCACGTTTGCTCAGTTGCGCCCGTAGAATATCGAGCAACTGCTCCACCTGAAAATCAGATTCGCTGGCAACTTTAATACTTTCGTTTTTCTCATTTAATTCAAAACTAGCTGGGACGTTACGAAAATCCCAACGGTTTGCCAGATCGCGGGTGGCGTTTTCTACTGCGTTACGCACTTCCTGCATATCAATTTCAGAAACGATGTCGAAAGATGGCATATTCCCTCCTCCATATAAGATGAATGGCAAGCATAATAACCGCTTTATCGTCGTAGACAAAATCAAGCCGCTGGCTGTTCGCATTTTCGCCACAGAACGTAGCTAACTCAGCGTTTAATGAAGAAAAAGTCTATAATCCAAGCATAACACTTATAAATATTTAGCGCGTTTTCCGTTTACACCAGGGAGAGAGTTATGAAGATTACGGTTCTTGGTTGCGGTGCGCTCGGGCAGCTTTGGTTATCGGCTCTGTACCAACAAGGCCATGATGTTCAGGGTTGGTTGCGAGTGCCTCAACCCTACTGTTCGGTGAATGTCATCACCCTTGAAGGTGACGAATTCAATCAAAATCTGCCCACCAACGATCCGCAGCATTTAGCAGAAAGCGAGTTACTGCTGGTATGTTTGAAAGCTTGGCAAGTTTCCAGCGCGGTAACCACCCTACTGCCTAAACTCAATCCGGATTGCACGGTTTTGCTCTTGCATAACGGAATGGGTACGCAGGAAGAGTTACCGGACGCGGTAAATACTTTCCTGCACGGCGTAACGACTCATGCAGCGCGACCTGACGGCAATACCATTATCCACGTTGCCGGCGGCATATCTCATATTGGCCCCGCGATTGCCCCCGGCAAAGATGTCAGTTATCTGGCGGATATACTGCACCACGCCCTGCCGGACGTCGCATGGCACAATGATATTTCCTCCGCCTGCTGGCATAAGCTGGCGGTCAACTGCGTTATCAATCCTCTTACCGGCCTGTATGAGTGCCGAAACGGTGACCTACAGCGTTATCCTGAGCTGGTAACGCGATTATGCGCAGAAATTGCCGATGTAATGGAAATGGAAGGTTTCCATACCTCCACCGAAAGCCTGCTTTATTATGTGCAGGAAGTGATTCAAAGTACGGCTGATAACGTCTCCTCCATGCTTCAGGATTTACGTGCGCAGAGACATACAGAGATCGACTATATCACCGGCTATTTACTACGTCGGGCGCGCAGTCACGGCATGACGCTGCCGGAAAATTCACGCCTGTACGATTCGATTAAACGAAAGGAAAATGTGTATGAGCGTATCGGCACTGGTTTGCCTGGCACCTGGGAGTGAAGAAACCGAAGCGGTCACCACCATTGATGTGCTGGTACGTGGCGGCTTTGAAGTGACGACCGCAAGCGTAGCCGGTGATGGAGAGTTAGTAATTACTTGCTCTCGCGGTGTAAAACTGGTGGCAGATACGCGTCTGGTCGATGTGGCCGATCAACAATTTGACGTAGTGGTATTACCCGGCGGAATAAAAGGGGCAGAATGTTTCCGTGATAGCCCGCTGCTGGTCGAAAAAGTGCGGCAAACTCATAATGAAGGCCATCTGGTCGCAGCCATTTGCGCGGCACCGGCTTTGGTGTTAGAACACCATAACCTATTCCCCATCGGGAATATGACCGGTTATCCCGGCTTGAAAGATAAAATTTCACCGAATAAATGGATGGATCAGCGAGTGGTCTACGATCGTAGAGTCAATCTGGTTACGAGCCAAGGGCCGGCAACCTCTATCGACTTTGCATTAAAAATCATCTTTTTATTATTGGGAAGGGAAAAAGCTGAGGAAGTCGCCCGTCAGCTTATTCTGCCGCCGGGCATCTTTAATTACCGTAACTGATTCATATAGCAGCCGTTCGACGCTGAACGGCTGTTTTAACCCTAAGATTAAGCTAATGCTTCTTTATCTAAACGTACCTGCTGATCTTTGCGTTCCCGCTCCAGTTCCAGCACGCCGCGATGGGACAGATAGCAGAAGATAATGCAGCAAATAATCCCCCCCATCAGCAAGTAGAACCCGCCGTGCCAACCCACTCTATCGACCATTACGCCAAACAGGCTGGTACCCAAACTGGCTCCAAGGATATAGCTCATAAAGCCGCGTAAGCCCACCGCTGACCCTACGGCGAAGCTCGGTACGATTTCCATGGTCTGCACTGAAGCCAGGAACTGAGGCACATAAATCAGACAACCGACGATAGCCGCAAAGAAAGTCACCATCAGTAGGGAATCACACTGCCAGTAACCGATCAGGCAGATAAAGATCATCACCATACAAATCATCGCCAACGGCATTCTACGGCCGCGGAAGAATTTATCCGATAACCAACCGGCCAATAACGTAGAAGGGATTGCCGCCCATTCAAAGAACAGGAAAGCCACGCTCATTTCGCCCTTGGTGAAGTGTTTTTCAGTCAACAGATAAATCGGTAGCCAACTGATCATACCGAAACGCACCATATAAACGAAAACATCTACGAAAGACACGTACCAGGCATGCTTGTTTTTCAGTACATAAGTACAGAAAATCTGGAATGCAGACATATTTTCCGGTGCTTTCTGCCCGGCTTTAACTGGCTCAATCACCAAGGCTTCCGGCATGATTTCCTGTAACGGAGGTAAGCCTTCACTAACCGGAGAACCTTTGCCCAACAGCAATACCATTGACCCCAAAATCACCGCAATAATGGCAGGCACGATATAGCTAGCGGTTTGCCAGTGCTCACTGCCTAAAATTGCGAATGCGCCGCCGACGATAGGTGCGACCACGCCGCCGCCTACATTATGGGAAATATTCCAGATAGCCCCCACCCGGCCACGCTCACGACGCGGGAACCAGTTGGCGATAGTAATAAAGGAAGGCCCGACTCCCATTCCCTGGAAGAAACCGTTAAAGATGACTAATACGGCAAACAGCCAGAATGCGCCGCTAAACCCCAATCCTACATTGACCAAGGCGCACAGTAGCAAACCCATTGCCATATAAACTTTGGGATTGGCCTTATCCGCCAAACTACTCATGATGCCTTTACTAATACCGTAGGCAATTAACATACAGCTACTTAGCATGCCAATTTCCGTGGCGCTTAAGTGCAATTGTTCTTTTAAATAAGGTGTAGAAAGCGTGAAGTTATTCCGCACAATATAGTAGGAAAGGTAACCAATAAATATACTGAACAACGCCTGAACCCGATAACGATTATATGTAGCTATTACTTTATCGTCGGGAACTTTATGGGTTGCTATCTTGGGTTTCATAAATGAGAGCATAGTTCACCTTAAAGATTTATTATTAAATTGTTATTTAGAAAAATGGATTTCCCTGGCGTTGAAGCCAATAAGTCTGTTATCGCAGACATTGTCTGAATAAAATAAAGTGTCTGATACTACAAAGCAGTTGATAATCCCAGCGCCACTGCGTCATTATGTTTCGCAGTCAGCATGCAGCGACTGACGAATTGGTGCAACCTAAGGGATATGTTTCAAAATTGACACAACAACCCAAAATTTATGAGTCAAAATTAACTCATTTTTGTCTTTCTTTATTTTTACGCGTTAAAAAAGACAAAAATGGGACAAATTGGAACAATCCGGCCATCGCTATAAATATATTTATTTGTTATTTATTTGATATTAATCACACATTAACCGGGGCGAATAAATAGATGCAAAGTTTACGCAACATTCTCTTGAACCTAATTATTGCCCTGAGTTTAGCTCCCGCGAGTTACGCTAATGAATTGGTTATTGCCACCACCTTCTCCCCCGAAGCTACCGCGCATATCATTGCGCAATGGCATAAACAGCCGCAGGCAGTTTCTATTCGAACGCTAAATCGCACTAGCTCTTCCCTAGAGCGTTTACTGGATACGCCAATGGGGGAAAATATCGATTTGGTGCTGACCTCATCCCCGATGTTGATGCAGCATTTGCAGGATCATCAGCGTTTGGCTACCTTGCCTACGCTGGCAGTACATAATCAGCAACGCGTTCCAGAATCCATCCGCAGCTCCACGGCGGCGGTAGCCATTTCCGGCTATGGCATTCTGGCCAATAGCGCACGCTTAAAAGAAAAGCATTTACCCACGCCGGTCACCTGGGACGGATTAAAAGACGCCCGCTATCAAGGGATGATTTTAATGAGCAGCCCTTCTCGCTCCGACACTAACCATTTGATGATAGAAACATTGCTACAGCAACGGGGCTGGCAGCAAGGCTGGGAAACCCTGCTGGAAATTTCCGGTAATCTGGCCACAATTTCTTCCCGCAGTTTTGGCGTTTCCAATAAAATCAAAACCGGACTCGGCCTTGCCGGCCCCATTATCGATAATTACGCCACTCTGTTGCTAAAAGACCCGCAGCTCAGTTTCAGTTACTTTCCTGAAAGCGGCGCTTCACCGACTTTTATCGCCATGACGAAAGGCAGCTCGCGCCAAACCGACGCCGCCCGTTTCATCAATTTTCTACTGAGTGACAGCGGGCAAAAAGCACTTTCAGATACCGATACCGGCAAGTATCCAGTTTCCCCGTTACCCGTTGAAGATCCGCGCGCCAAACAGCAACAGCGCTTATTACAGCAAACGCCGCTGGATTATCGCCAGATCCTGCAACGGCAGAAACTCGTGCAGCAATTGTTTGATACCGCGATCACTTTCCGCCTGCACCAGCTACAGGATGCGTGGAAAGCTTTGCACAGCGCCGAAGCTCGTCTAAAACGCCCTCTGCCGGAAATCCGGGCATTGCTGACCGCCGTACCCGTCACTCCGCAGCAGGCTGTGGATATGGATTATCTGCAACGCTTTAACCAGGGGCCGGATAACGCAATGGAGTCAGAGCTAATGATTTGGCAACAGTTCTTCCAAAAACAGCAGCATTTGGCGATCCAACAGTTGGAATCGCTGAAATGAACCCGCTTTTCTATCGCATCACTATCAGCTCTATTTTGCGCTGGGCATTTGCCTTTGGTGCAATACTGACTCTGTTTGTCAGCGCCGTCAGTTTGTATTCATGGCACGCCCAAAGTAGCCAGATTCGCTATGCGCTGGATGATTACTTTCCTAAAATTCAGGCGTCCTTTCAGCTGGAAGAAAATCTGAATGCACTCATTCAGGAATTGAATGAATTCCAGCATGCCCCCAACACAACGGCGCGTATTCAAATGCGCGATCAGATTGCTCATCGGCTGGATACCATCGAAATGGCCAGCCGACGTCTGACACCGGACAGCCAGCGCCAGTTGGCAACGACGTTGACCCGAAGTCGGGAACTGCTTTCTCGATTGGATAGTGCGCTATACAGTAATTTCCTCGCCAGAGAAAAGATCACCGAGCTCGCAGCACGGATTAACTGGCTTCACGATGATTTCAATACCGAGCTAACGTCGCTTTCTCAGGATATTAGCTGGCAGCAAGGCTCGCTCATCGATCAATTAACGCAGAAAACCAGTCTGGAAAAAAATCACCAGTTGCAAAGTACGCTGCGCAATGTT
This sequence comes from Yersinia sp. IP36721, assembly GCF_003634395.1. Lineage (NCBI taxonomy): Bacteria > Pseudomonadati > Pseudomonadota > Gammaproteobacteria > Enterobacterales > Yersiniaceae > Yersinia > Yersinia sp. IP36721. The sequence goes on along the minus strand of NZ_QCZL01000010.1, from coordinate 13,059 downwards.
CAGGATGAATTACAGCTGGTTTACGCCCTTGCGCACATTGAAACTCAGGTGGTTGACGATCTGCGCGAACAGCTGGCCAATCCGAATATTGATAGCCTGAATAATCACATTCGTTACCTGAGCTACCTAAAGCAAACTGCGGAATCCAACATGCAATCGTTGGCAAAACATCCCAGCACCATCACTCTGCGCCAGACTATCGATGAATTGCTCAATTTAGGCACCGCAGAGCTAAAAATGCCGGCTATTTTGCAAGAACGGGCAACGGCGCTGGCATTGCTGGAGGAAACCGTGAATGCGAAAGAGCAAACCCTCACTCGCTTTCGCAGTCAGATTGAAAACCAGTTGGGCAACAGCCACCAGCAGTTACAAACCTTCAATCAACGCCTCGGCGATATTATGGGCATCAGCGGCCTGCTGATTATTGTCGCAACCCTCCTGGCTCTGCTGTTTGCCTTTACGCTCAATCATTTCTATATTCGCTCACGCTTGATCAAACGCTTTACCCTGTTAAATCAATCGGTAGCGCGTTTAGGCTGCGGCGAACTGGATACAACTATTCCGGTCTACGGAGGGGACGAACTGGGGCGAATTGCTGGATTACTGCGCCGCACCATCGGCCAGATTAATCAGCAAAAAAATCAGCTTAAACAAGAGATTGATGAAAGACGGCTCATTGAGAAGGATTTACGTACTGCGCAAGATGAACTGATTCAGGCGGCTAAACTGGCGGTAGTCGGGCAGACGATGACCACCCTTGCTCATGAGGTAAATCAGCCTCTCAATGCCCTGTCGCTGTATTTATTCAGCAGTGAAAAAGCGCTTAAAAACGGCGATAACGCCATGCTGGAGGCCAATCTGGATAAAATGCGCGGTTTGATTCTGCGTATTGTGAATATTATTAAGCAGCTACGACAATTCTCCCGTCGCAGCGATGCACATCAACAGTTACACCCCATCGATCTACGAGCCAATCTGGATGCGGCCTGGGATCTTTTATCCTTGCGTCATCGTCCACTCAAGGCGCGGTTCATCCAGCCAGAAAGTTTCCCTTTGGTATACGGCGACGATATTCGTATTCAGCAAGTGTTGGTCAACTTATTGACCAACGCGCTAGAAGCCAGCGCTCAACATCCGCCAATCATTGAGGTTTCTTTCGAACAACAGGCAGAAAATCTATTGCTGACTCTGCGAGATAATGGTCAGGGCTGGCCGCTAGCGCTGGCGGATCGATTGCTTAAACCTTTTACGACCAGCAAAGAAGTGGGACTGGGTATCGGTCTATCGATTAGCCAGTCCATTATGGAGCAGTGCGCAGGAGAGCTGCGGTTGGCGTCAACATTAGACCACCACGGAATGGTGATATTGCAATTCAGGAGTCTGAGCCATGTTAACTGATGAACAGCAAATTTTACTGATTGATGACGATATTGATGTGCTGGACGCCTATTGCCAGATCCTGACGCAAGAAGGTTATCAGGTAGCGGCATACAGCTCACCGCAGGCGGCAGCAGAACTTATTACCACCGATTGGCAGGGTATGGTCATCAGCGATGTCTGTATGCCAAACCTTTCCGGCATGGCTCTGCTGGAAATTTTGCTCGCCAAAGATCGTCATCTGCCGATATTGCTGATCTCCGGCCACGGCGATGTTCCCATGGCGGTGGAGGCGGTGAAAAAAGGTGCCTATAACTTTCTGGAAAAACCAGTCAATCCGGAAAAATTACTGCAATGCGTTCAGCTGGCGCTGGCAGATAGACAGGCTCTGATTGCTCGTCGTCACTGGCAGCGGGAGCAGCTTAGCGAACATCTGTTGGGCAACAGCGGTTGGGTTCGGCAACTAAGAGAACGCCTGCAGATGCTGGCCGATATTGATGTGCCGGTATTTTTTTACGGTGAGCTGGGAACCGGCCGCTCTCTGGCGGCACGCTATCTGCACCAACTGAGCCAACGCCGCAATAATCCGTTGATCATCATCGATCCTACCAGCGATGAGAATATCGACCTCAATAGTTACATCAATCAGGTACAGAACGGTACATTGGTAGTAAAAAACATTGAACGGCTCGCCAGCCAGCAACAGCGTGCTTTGGCGCAACTGCAAAACCCTGAAGAATGTCATTTCCGTTTAATTGCTTTGAGCAACTCCTTACCTGCACAGTTGGCCGCTCAGCAATTGCTGGTTCCCGAACTCTACTATCGATTTTCTCTTAGCCATATTGAGTGTTTACCCTTGGCAAAGCGCCCTGGCGATATTGAGGTACTATTCCGCCATTATCTGGAAAATGCCTGTAAACGTCTGGATCGCCAGCAGCCACAGCTGAGTGAGGCTTTCGTAAAAAGGTTGTGTCGCCGTCCGTGGCCGGGAAATATTCGAGAGTTATTAAACGCGGCAGAATTATTTGCCGTTGGCGTGATGCCATTGACCGAAACCAGCATGGAATGGGTGACTGAAACTGACTGTGGCCCGTTGGATGAACGAATTGAACAGTATGAGCTGAAGATAATTAATGAGGCGCTAAATATCCATCAGGGAAGAATTAACGACGTAGCAGAGTATTTGCAAGTACCGCGCAAAAAGCTCTATCTACGGATGAAGAAATACGGCATCGATAAAAAAGACTATCGCTATTAGCTTTCGGAAATAACAAAGGGCGCATTAGCGCCCTTTCAGAATCAGATACCGTCTCAGTTATGGACGATAAACTTTTACGTTCTTGTAGCCCTGCTCACGCAGATATAGCGCCTGCAAACGGCTCATCACGCCACGCTCACAGTACAGCAAATAGGTTTTGCTCTGATCCAGATCGCCAAACTGAGTGCTTAACTTATAGAAAGGCAAGGTCCGTACTTCTACCGGAGCCAAAACCAACGGCTTCTCTTCCTGCTCATCCGGCGCGCGAATATCCAGCACCACATCGGTATCAGCCAGTTCTGCTACGGTTTCTACTTCAGCCACCTGTTCGCGGCTTTGCTCGGCGATAGTGCGGATATCCACGTTTTTCGCTTCGCTCACTACACGATCGAGAATTGAGAAATCAAAGTGCGACTCTTCTTCCTCTATTTTAGCTTTCACCGCTTTAACCGTTGGGCTTTTAGAAATCACACCACAGTATTCCGGCATGGTTTTGGCAAAGTCTTCGGTACCGATCTCGCGCGCCAAATTGATAATGTGTTCTTTATCATGGGAAATCAGCGGGCGCAGAATCAGCGTGTCAGATGCGTTATCGATCAACCGCAGGTTGGTCAACGTCTGGCTGGAAACCTGCCCCAGCGCCTCACCGGTTACCAACGCCTGCACGCCATAGCGCTCCGCGACCTGAGAAGCCGCTCGCACCATCATGCGCTTCAGCACTACGCCCATCTGACCGTCTTCGACTTTCTCCAGGATTTCCCCAACCACAGGTTCAAAATCGATCGCCACAAAACGAACTTTGTGAGAGCTACCGAAGCGGTTCCACAGATAATGAGCCACCTGTTTTACGCCAATTTCATGAGCTGAACCGCCAAGATTGAAGAAGCAGTAATGTACCCGACAGCCGCGGCGCATCAACATATAGCTGGACACGCCGGAATCAAAACCGCCAGAAATCAGTGATAAAACATCTTCCTGCGTACCAATAGGGAAACCGCCCAAACCTTCGTGACGAGCTTTGATCAGCACCAGTTTATCTTGATCGATTTCCAGATTGACCGTGACCTGAGGCGCAGTCAGTTTCACTTTAGCCGTCTCAATATGCTGGTTCAGACCGCCGCCGACGTAGCGCTCTGCTTCGCCGGAACTGAACTCGTGCTTACCACGGCGTTTTACCCGCACGCAGAAGGTCTTGCCCACCAGCGTGTCACGATAAGCTTCCAGCGTTTGCTCGAAAATATCGTGTAGATCGGTGTAACTACGGTCTTCCACTTCCAAAATATGGTGAATACCGGGAATTCGGGTTAAAGCGTCACAGATCGCGGGGCCAAGATTTTCATCTTTGGTACGCACTTCAATATGATCCCAGTGACGAACCACCGCCAGCGAGTCATCAAGGTGTTTCAACACGTTGCGAATATTGGTAGTAAGAATCTTAATGAAGCGCAAACGCACAGTTTGACTCTTGATGGTGATTTCTGGGAACAATTTAATGATAAACTTCATGGCGGTCTTTAGTTGTCTAGTATGATGAGTGAATTAGGTTGCTATCGAAAGAACAATACTGTTGAGTCAAAATGACCGGACGACGCAGCGGTAAATAGCGAGTCACTGAGTAAATGGACGATGTTATCGTTAAGGCTAACTCCGGGCTGTCTGCCTTACCAATAATATTCAAGGCGCGGAGTATATCACCATATAGTGGATATCTGCTTAATAAAACCCGAAGCAAACGCCACGATTTGCTCGGCATAATTCGTTACAATAGCCCAAAACCGAGAGTGGCCCACCGGCCCCATGACGCCAACTTAACGTTGAAAATAAAATATGCCTAGAAAAGCTGCATCACCAGAAGCTACGGATAAGCCAGAGGCTACCGTAAAAAGTAGCGCCAGTTTTGAGACTTCACTCAGCGAGCTGGAGCAAATTGTGACCCGCCTGGAGTCAGGTGAACTGCCGTTGGAAGATGCGCTTAACGAATTCGAACGCGGCATACAGTTGGCTCGTCAAGGCCAGCAAACGCTGTTGCAGGCAGAACAACGGGTTCAGATATTGCTCAGTGATGACACCGATGCGCCGCTGACGCCTTTTACGCCGGATACCGAATAAACATGTCCCATCAGAACGAAATGAACCAACCCGTTGTTTTTACAGAGCAGTTGGCGATATATCAACAACGAGCTAATGATGCATTACTGAGTTTTATTGCACCGCTGCCGTTTAACGACAGCGAGCTAGTGCAAGCAATGCGTTATGGCACGTTGTTGGGCGGTAAACGACTGCGCCCCTATCTGGTGTACGCCACCGGCCAAATGTTCGGTTTGTCGCTCTCGACGCTGGATGCGCCAGCGGCAGCGGTAGAATGTATACACGCCTATTCTTTGATACATGACGATTTGCCGGCGATGGACAATGACGATCTGCGCCGTGGTCAGCCAACTTGTCATATCAAATTTGGCGAAGCCTGCGCGATTTTAGCCGGCGATGCCCTGCAAACGCTGGCATTTAGCATTTTAGCCGATGCGCCAATGCCGGACGTCGCCATGCAGGATCGCGTCAGCATGCTGTCCGAACTGGCAAAATCCAGCGGCGTAGCCGGAATGTGTGGCGGACAGGCCTTGGATCTGGCAGCAGAAGAGCGCCATATTTCACTGACGGAGCTGGAGCAAATTCATCGTCATAAAACCGGCGCGCTGATCCGTACCGCGGTGCGCATGGGCTCATTGGCTGCGGGAAAACCCGGCCATCGGGCTTTGGAACAGTTAGATCGCTACGCCGATGCCATTGGCCTCGCCTTCCAGGTTCAGGACGATATTTTAGACGTTATCGGTGATACCGCTACAATAGGCAAACGCCAGGGTTCAGACCAACAGTTAGGCAAAAGCACCTATCCGGCCCTACTGGGTCTGGAAGCAGCCCAAACCAAAGCCAGAGATCTTTATCTCGAAGCTCTGGCGGCGCTGGATGCTTTGGCTGAAATGTCGTATGACACCGCCTCACTGCGGGCGCTAGCGAGTTTTATAATTGAACGCGATAATTAGAAACAATTAATCCAGTAGGCGTTACTCGTGCAGAATAATATTCTGCCGCCAGCGCACCGGTGTTCAGACGATTTCTGATCCCGGCACTGCCCTGCCGGGAATGGTAATGCAGCAGCCTACGTAAACACCTCTGATATGAGCATCGAATGAGTCTTGATATAGCCAAATACCCGACACTGGCACTTGCGGAGAACCCCGAGGAACTGCGTTTACTGCCAAAAGAAAGCCTGCCCAAGCTATGCGATGAGCTGCGACAGTATTTACTCGACTCTGTTAGCCGTTCTAGCGGCCACTTTGCGTCAGGGTTGGGAACGGTTGAGCTGACCGTGGCCTTGCACTATGTCTATAACACGCCGTTCGACCATCTGGTGTGGGATGTCGGTCATCAGGCGTATCCTCATAAGATTCTAACCGGTCGACGCGATCGTATTGCCACCATTCGTCAAAAAGAGGGTTTACATCCTTTCCCTTGGCGTGATGAAAGCGAATATGACGTGTTATCCGTCGGGCATTCATCCACGTCTATCAGTGCCGGCTTAGGTATGGCCGTGGCCGCCGAACGTGAGGGTAAAGGCCGCCGTACCGTCTGTGTGATTGGCGATGGCGCGATTACCGCAGGTATGGCGTTTGAAGCCATGAACCACGCCGGTGATATCAATCCGGATATGCTGGTCGTGCTCAACGACAATGAGATGTCGATCTCTGAAAACGTCGGCGCGCTGAATAATCATTTGGCCCAATTATTATCCGGAAAACTGTATTCCACGCTGCGCGAAGGAGGAAAAAGAGCCTTCTCCGGCCTGCCGCCGATTAAAGAACTACTCAAACGTACTGAAGAACATCTGAAAGGTATGGTGGTTCCGGGTACGCTGTTTGAAGAGCTCGGCTTTAATTATATCGGCCCGGTTGATGGCCACGACGTACAAGCTTTAACCCAAACGCTGAAAAATATGCGTAGCCTCAAAGGGCCGCAACTTCTGCATATTATGACCAAAAAGGGCAAAGGCTACGCACCAGCGGAGAAAGATCCTATCGGCTGGCATGCGGTACCTAAGTTCGATCCTGCGCTAGGTACTTTGCCAAAAAGCAAAAGCGATTTACCCACCTATTCCAAAATATTCGGCGATTGGCTGTGTGAAACGGCTGAAAAAGACAGCCAACTGATGGCCGTTACCCCTGCTATGCGCGAAGGCTCTGGTATGGTGCGGTTCTCCCGTGAATTCCCGCAGCAGTACTTCGATGTGGCCATAGCAGAACAACACGCGGTGACCTTCGCTGCCGGTCTGGCGATTGGTGGCTATAAACCGGTTGTAGCGATCTACTCGACTTTCTTGCAGCGAGCTTACGATCAGCTGATTCACGATGTGGCCATTCCTAATCTACCGGTACTCTTCGCTATCGATCGCGGCGGTATCGTCGGCGCTGATGGACAAACCCATCAGGGCGCTTTCGATCTATCATTTATGCGCTGCATTCCTAATATGGTCATCATGGCGCCAAGCAATGAAAATGAATGCCGCCAGATGTTATTTACCGGCTACCACTACGACGGTCCAGCGGCGGTACGCTACCCTCGCGGGAATGGTACTGGCGCAGTTTTAGAGCCATTACAGGCTCTTCCTATCGGCAAAGGTATTGTGCGTCGTCAGGGTGAAAAAGTCGCAATTCTGAGCTTCGGTACATTGCTTTCTGAAGCGCAGCAGGTGGCAGAAAATCTGAATGCTACATTAGTGGATATGCGCTTTATCAAGCCGTTAGATGAAGAACTGGTATTAGAAATGGCAGCCCGTCACGATTTACTGGTTACGCTGGAAGAGAATGCAATCATGGGTGGCGCTGGCAGTGGTATTAACGAGCTGTTAATGGCAAAACGCCAGCAAGTTCCGGTACTCAATATCGGTTTACCCGATCGCTTTATTCCGCAAGGTGAGCAGGATGAAATGCGCGCCGAATTTGGTTTAAGCGCAGCGGGTATTCAGAAGACAATTGAAGACTGGCTAGCTTAATCGGCCATTACCCATAATTGGGGCTGATATCACGCAAAAGGGCACAGCTTAAACGCTATGCCCTTTTCTATTTAGCATATTCTCATCAGATAAACCTAACCCACACCACGGAAAGAAAGCTAAATTTTTTAGTGACTTGCCATGCTATGAGTTGTTCTGGTATTAGCCAAAAAGCGCTAAAGGCCATTGGTGCCCGATAAAATAAATCACTGCCGCCGCCCCCACGCCAGCAATGATATCGTCGACCATAATACCCATACCGCCATGAAGATTTCGGTCAAACCAACGGATTGGCCAAGGTTTCCAGATATCCAGAATACGGAAAACGACAAACCCCGCCAGCACCCACTGCCAGTCATTCACCGGTAATGCCATCAACGTGATCCACATTCCGACAAACTCATCCCAGACGATACTGCCGTGATCGTGAACTTTCATATCTTTAGCGGTTCGATGACAAACATAAACGCCAATGCAAATGCTAAACATCACGACCAGAGAGTAAAGTTGCCAAGGCAATTGGATCAACAGCAACCAAAATGGAATGGCGGCAATCGACCCCATAGTGCCCGGTGCCCACGGCGATAAACCGCTACCAAAACCAGTCGCCAGCAGATGCCAGGGATTGGTTAATCGCAGACGTTTCTTCGCCTCATCCATGGTTAGCCTTGGCTGGTAAAGTGATCGAAACCGCGCAAACCGACGTCAACAGGTTTGCCATCGCTAAAGAACTTCACCCCTTCGGATAAAGGAGCTATCTGACCAATACAAGTATAGCCCGCTCCGGCGTGGCTGAGCGCCACATCTAACGCCCCACGATTGATTTCAGGGACGGTGAAGCACAGTTCGTAATCTTCACCGCCGCTGAGTGCCCAAATCAGCGCTTGCTCAGGATCAACCTGATTTTTCATCGCATCTGAATAAGGTAGGGCGTCCAGCTCGATACGTGCACCGCAGTTGCTGGCTTTCAAAATATGCTGTAGATCGGAAACCAACCCATCGGAAATATCGATGGCTGAATTAGCCAAATCCCGCAATGCCTGCCCTTGCAGAACCCGTGGCTGTGGCCGCAGATGACGATTGATCAGTTCAGCCCGATCCTTCGCATCTTCAACCCGCAGCTGATTTTGCAGAATGGCTAAGCCAGCCGCGCTATCACCCAAGGTGCCACTGACATAAATCCAGTCGCCAATTCTGGCGCCGGATCGGGTCAACGCCCTGCCCGCAGGAATAAGCCCTTGAATAGTCAGCGTCATACTTAACGGCCCACTGGTGGTATCACCGCCGATAAGCTGCATGCCATAGTAATTGAGTTGGTCAAACAGACTGTCACTGAATGCCTGTAGCCAGGATTCGTTCACATCAGGGAGGGTAAGTGCTAAAGAAAGCCAGGCAGGGTCCGCGCCCATCGCTGCCAAATCACTGAGGTTTACCGCTAAAGCCTTGTAGCCCAAGTCTGCCGGGTCAATATCCGGTAAGAAATGGACGCCTGACACTAAGGTGTCTGTGCTGACCGCTAACAGTTGTCGTTCACCGACTGTTAGTAGCGCACAGTCATCGCCAATGCCCAACTCCACGTCCCGGCGGTTACTCCTGAACCGGTCAAAGTAGCGAGCAATGAGGTCAAATTCGCCACATGCCATAATACAATTCCAGAAAGGTTAGCCGATATATAAATTAAGGCCGGAAACCGGCCTTAATTTATATCGTTGATGTAATGCGATTATTTTCGTTTACGCACGACTGGAGCAACTTTGTCCAGCACGCCGTTAACGAATTTATGGCTATCTTCAGCGCCGAAAATTTTGGCCAGTTCGATCGCTTCATTGATTGCCACTTTATAAGGGACATCATCACGTTTGCTCAGTTCAAAAATCGCAAGACGCAGAATCGCTTTTTCAACCTGACCTAATTCTTCGAGTTGGCGTGACAGATACGGCGCCATTGCAGCATCCAGCGCGGTTACATTCACCGCAACGCCGGACAGCAACTCGCGAAAATAGGAGATGTCTACATCTTTGACATCCTGCTCCGACAGGAACTGTAATTCAACATCAGCGATGTCGTTTTTAGACAACTGCCATGAGTAGATCGCTTGAACAGCGCACTCACGAGCGCGGCGACGAGCAGCAGGTTTCACAGAATTCCCCTTAACTTAACTAAATTCAGCCTTTAATAGCTTTGATTACATTAATCATTTCAAGTGCGGTCAGGGCAGCTTCTGCACCTTTATTACCCGCTTTAGTACCAGCGCGCTCAATAGCCTGCTCAATGCTTTCAGTGGTTAAAACACCGAAAGCCACAGGGATATCGCTGTTCATGGCAACGCTTGCCAAGCCAGAACTTGCTTCACCAGCAACAAACTCAAAGTGCGCAGTGCCCCCACGGATCACAGTACCCAGAGCGATAACCGCGTCATAACGATTAGTTTTTGCCAACACATTAACAGCCAACGGCAACTCATAGGCACCCGGCACCCAAACAACGGTAATGTTGTCGTCGGAGACCTGACCAATGCGCTTCAGGGCATCAATTGCGCCTTCCAGCAGACTGTCATTGATAAAGTTGTTAAAACGCGCAATCGCAATCGCCACGCGGGCAGTAGGAGTAGCAACAACACCTTCGATAACGTTCATAGCTTTCCTCAATATCGGTTCATACCCCGCAGGGGGGCGGATTCTATCATATTCTTTCGCTGCCTGCGCCTGCGCATTTGTAAAACGCCCGACAAGACGGCCACCGGTAGGAAAATCTCCTACCATAAATTGGGGTTAATACCTCGGTTTTAGGCGTAATCGTAAATCAGGGCCTATCTGCCGCACTTCACTAAAGCTGAACTCGGGGGCCTGGGAAAGTTGATCCATTCCGGGCAAATGGCATAAACCACGGGCGCTATCACCGAGTAATTTGGGCGCGACATAGAGGATAAGTTCGTCGACCAAGCCAGCCTGCAATAATGCGCCGGCCAGCTGTGGCCCGGCTTCCACCCAGACCGAGTTAATTTGGCGTTTGCCAAGTAGCATCATCAGCAAGACCAAATCGATGCCGTTACCGTGATGTGGGAGCAATACCTGCTCGACGCTATCCGGCCACGGCTGCTGATCGGCCTTGACTCTTGCCAGCCAGCAGTTTCCCTCCTGCTGCACCACCTGATGAGTTGGAGCAACGCGATTCTGGCTATCCAGAATAATACGAGTTGGCTGTCGTAGCGCCGATTGCGGGTAAATTCGTTGGGTTTCTGCATCCAGTTCCGACCAACGTACGGTCAGCGAAGGATCGTCAGCCAGCACCGTTGCGCTGGTGCTAAGAATCGCCGAACTTTGGGCTCGAAAACGCTGAACGTCTTGTCTGGCCTGCGGAGAAGTAATCCACTGACTTTCCCCGGATGCCATGGCGGTTTTACCGTCCAGCGACGCCCCCATTTTCAATTGAACATAAGGAAATCCGGTACGCATACGCTTCAGGAAACCAAGGTTAACCGCCTCGGCTTCGGCCAGCATCACCCCATCCACGACTTCGATACCCGCCTGTTTGAGCCTATACATTCCGCGCCCTGCGACCTGAGGATTCGGATCTTGCATCGCGGTAACAACCCGCCGAATCCCCGCAGCGACAAGCGCATCCGCGCAGGGAGGCGTGCGCCCGTGATGGCTGCAAGGTTCTAGCGTAACATAAGCGGTCGCACCTTTAGCGGCGTCTCCTGCCATGCGTAACGCATGTACTTCCGCATGAGGTTCACCGGCACGAAAATGGTAACCTTCTCCGACGATCTGACCATCCCGAACGATCACACAGCCAACGTTAGGGTTTGGCGAAGTCGTAAATCGCCCTAAACGCGCCAGTTCAAAAGCTCGGGCCATATAAATCTGGTCGGAATGCATGCTAATCCTTAAATTCTACGGAAAGAACCCACTCTGAAAGAATCAGTCCTGCAATCTGGCAATTTCTTCGCCAAACTCACGAATATCTTCAAAGCTACGATAAACCGATGCGAAGCGGATATAGGCGACTTTATCCAGTTTTTTCAACGCTTCCATCACCAGATTACCCACCATTTTGGTTGGCACTTCACGTTCGCCGGTGGCCCGCAGTTGGGATTTAATATGGCTAATGGCCATTTCAACGTCGTCCGAGCTAACGGGGCGTTTTTCCAACGCTTTCAACATCCCGCGTCGCAGCTTATCCTCGTTGAAAGGTTCGCGAACATCATCACTTTTGATCACGCGAGGCAACACCAACTCGGCGACCTCAAAAGTGGTAAAGCGCTCATTACAGTCCAGACACTGGCGGCGACGGCGAACCTGTGAGCCATCACCCACCAGACGGGAGTCAATCACTTTGGTATCAACGGCGGCACAAAATGGGCAATGCATAGCAGTTCCTGATAATTGTTCCCAAATTTGCCTACAGTTTACCGCGAAGTGCCACGACAACAAAGGCTCAAGCCCATTTGTTGCGTAGCGTTGCGCAGTTATTGGTGAAATTATGTGTAAGACCTCGACCTGGCAATGACTTTCCCATTTATCGGGGCTAAGCTAGATGATAGATATACTGAAAAGGAAATCATTATGATGACAACCAGTTATCCTCGAATTTGTTTATTGGCCGCAGTGATAGTACTGGCCGGTTGTGCGCAGGATCCAGAGATTCCCGCGCTGAAAAATCAGGTTGGCCAGCTAAGCCAAAAACTGCAAACCCTGACCAATCAAGCATTAGCCGTAGAGCAGCAAAACACGCTGAACCGCCGCTCGCTTAACGGCGTTTACCTGTTGCCGGCTGCCAATACGCCTGCGGTGTTGAACAGCAGCGTCGGCAAACTTGGGGTTTCACTGACCGATATCTCCAGTGAAGCGAATGGATCTCAGGCATTGCTGCATATCCGTAGCCTGACAGACCAACCGCTCCCAGCCATGAGCGCCAACGTTGAGTGGGGACAATTGGATCCAACGACAGGCCAGCCATTAACTGCGGACGTTTTGTCACAGCCCGTCGCTATTAGCGCTTCTCTTTTGCCAAAAACCGAACACACCATTGAGTTGCGACTGAGCGGTCTCACACCGGAACAGCTAGGTTATATTCGTTTTCATCAGGTGGTTAACGCCGCTGATGCCGAAAGAGACGCGGTAAGCGAGTCTTTACTTCCTGCTCAATAAAGGTTTCTAGCCACTAAAACGCCAGTGCTCAGACCAGCCCCCGCTCAGCCTCAACTTGGCCAGCTTCACGAGTTCCAGATGTCAGGAACCAGTGCTACCGTCTTTCACTGTGGTTGAATAGACCCGGGTTTCGTAGACACTTTTTTGCCTCATAATGGAGGCTCAATGAAGGAGTGTTTATGTCAGCCAAAAATTTCACTGAAGAATTCAAAATTGAAGCCGTA